>DRNA01000142.1 GCA_011322365.1 Aeromonadales bacterium
AATTTCTTGCTGATTCTGGCACCGTGGATGCGTTCGGACACAGTCAACTGGGCGGCGTTGCGCCGGTAATAGCCAATATGGTCAAAGAGAAACTGGGTTATAAATATCACTGGGCAGTTTCAGATTACCTGCAACGAGCGGCCAGACATATCGCTTCAAAAACAGACGTAGAACAGGCCTATGCTATGGGAAAAGCCGCCATGGAATTTGCCCTGGCCGGAAAAAATGCCACTCTACCCATTATTAAAAGAGACAGTCAGCAACCCTATAGTTGGTCCATCGGTGAAGCGGCTCTGGGTGATGTCGCTAACGTAGAAAAAATGCTACCGCAAGATTACATCACCGACGATGGTTTCGGCATCACCGAAAAAGCCCGCGCCTACCTGCAACCCTTAATTTTAGGTGAAGACTATCCACCCTATAAAAATGGCTTACCTGACTATGTGGTATTAAACAATATTCTGGTAGAAAAAAAACTGAAAGAAGGATTTGATATTTAAATAAATTAAAATGAACCGCATCCCCACAAAAATTATTGTATGGGTATATACCTATTGGATATTATTGATTAATTTACTGGTCGCTTTAACCTCGCCCGTTTTAACCGGCCGTTATGATTATTCCTTCATCATTCCAAATACGGTTTTCGCTGTTATCTGTGCAACAACTCAATTGCATGTTCACCTGGTCAACAATAAACAACCGGTGACATTTTTTCGCCAGTTATTTTATTTTCACATAGTGACCATTTTCTATGTCTTTATCAGCATGTTCATTTTGGATGATGGCTCTATCACTTTTTTGGGTGTGGTAGTTTTATTGGCTCTCAGTCTATTTATCGCCATTCCATTAGCTTTAATAGCGCTATTCGTCTACAAACGTATTTTAAAATATGATATTTAACAAAGTCTACAGCTTGGAGTTTCCTATGGATACTACCAGCTAAACATCAGGCATCAATATGAAAAATCAATTTATATTTTAAATTTAAGCTTAAATTTGATGTTTCTATATCTACTTTTATCAATTGCTTCATAGTGTTATCTATAAAATATCTAAGTGACCGTTTTGCTAACTATAGCCATATTGATTACCTTTTATAAAACAAACTAAAATGCTTCTAATTATTCTATCCCAAATTGATAATTTTGTTTACTTGATTATCTTAATCAATCTAGGGTAAATTACCCAAACTATATAGGCTAGCAGAAAGAATATGCAACAAAATAAAGGAAGCATAGAATGAGTTTAAAAAACCATCCACCAATGTCCAGTCAACAGGGTAAGTCCAAATATTTTAAAAAGAATTCTGGATTTGCATTCGACTCCCTTGAATCCGTTAGAAAGAAATTACTCGATTTAAGTGGTCGTAACACACTATTAAATTACAGGCATCCAAAGGCAAGTTGTATCCGGTTAATTGATGAGTTACCCGATCAAATATATGAAGTCTTAACTTTAGGAAAAGTTTTTACCTTTATTCCGGTTCCTGAACCAACAGAACGAGAATTAATAGAGGCCGGATATATTGAAGTCGACCCTGTTTCAAAGCAGAAAACATCGATTGAGTATCCAACTGCGGAGCAATGGGCTAAATATCTTGGGTTAGATACTCGTTATGATTTACCTGAAGCTGAAATTACAGATGATAGAATAGAGAAACATCAGGATACTAATTTACAAACTTTGTTGTATGCAGCTGAGTTGGAGGCTCGTCTTAGAAGTATTCGTAGTAAAGCGGAAACAGCCATAGAAGAAAGTGGCAGCAATATTCTTTATTTGGCTTTGGGTTTTTTAGAGTGGTATGAAAGTCGTGATTCTGATGTTAAACGAATGGCTCCGTTATTTACACTGCCTGTTCAGCTCGAAAGATCTAAGCTGGACAGGTCGCAAGGAGTTTACCGGTACACACTAACGCTTAAAGATGACGGTCTATTAACAAATATAACTTTTCTTGAAAAATTGGCACATGATTTCGATCTTATCTTGCCTCTTATTGATGAGGATTTATCGCCTGAAGTTTATTATCGGAATATCAAAAATACTATATTAGAACATCAACCGAAATGGAAAATACGCAGGCAAGCAAGCTTGGTCCTTCTTAATTTTGCTAAACAGGCAATGTATCAGGATTTAAATCCTGATAACTGGCCAGATGATTCTCGTATTGATAATCATGAATTAATTAAAATGTTTTTTGGCGGGAAAACTGAATCGAGTGGGGGGGATGGTTTGTCTTATGCAACTGAACATCCAATTGATGATATTCAAGATGCTCATGATAAATTCCCATTAATTTATGATGCAGATAGTTCTCAGCATAGCGCGCTGATTGATGCTGTGGAAGGTCATAACCTGGTTATAGAAGGGCCACCAGGTTCTGGAAAGTCACAGACAATTACAAATTTAATATCAGCTTGTATCGCAAATGGTAAAAAAGTTCTTTTTGTAGCTGAGAAAATGGCTGCATTAAATGTTGTAAAGAATCGATTGGACAAAGCTGACTTAGGTGATTTTTGTTTAGAGCTGCATAGTCATAAAACTCATAAGCTGAAAATACTTCAGGATTTAACAAAAAGGTTAAATAAACAAAAGTGAATACAGGTCCCCATCTAGTATAAAAGCTGATATAGAGCGCTATGAAGATTTAAAAGAAAAATTAAGCGAATATATGCAGGAGATAAATAGTAAATGGGAAAATACAGGTCTTACGATTCATGAGATTTTGAATAAAGCTACACGATACCGCGAGCACTACGGTATTAATCCCGACATTTTAAAAATTGAAGGGATTAATGGTCAGGTATTAACTCAGGTAAAACAGAAGGAATTAATCGATCAGGCTGATATGTTGGCCAATATATATGATCAGATTTCTGAGCAGGCAAAAGATTCTGTAATAGCAAATCACTATTGGTATGGTGTGAATAATGCTGAGTTAAAAGGTTATCAATTAGATGAATTAAATTCTCATTTAAATACCTGGTCAGACAGTCTTCAGAAGATGTACCAATACTGGTCTGGTATCGTATCAGAATATCAATTGAATATTGATGCAAATACATCGCTTAGTGAGATACAGGGGTTTATAGCATCATTAGGTCAATTGCCAGGCCTGAATGGGGATGAGGTACTGTCTGATATTACATATATCAATACTCATAACGACCAGTTTGCCCATATGATTGAAGAGTATAAGCGTATACATTGCGTTATTGATAGCTTAAGCGATGCAATAAATTCTGAGTTTGTGAATAAGCCAGAGTCTACCAGTATACTGACTAGTTGCTTAAGTGTATTTCAGAGGCTTGGGGTCGGTTCTGATATTACATTAGATGAAATATCCGATGATACTAATAAACTGAGTCAGTTAAATGAATTAATTAAAACACTTAAGAAGCAATTTGATCAGATAAGAGTAAGTGTGCCGGGAGATTTAAAGCTTTGTTTTGAAGTTACACCAAACGGGCTTAAAGAATTCTCAGTTTTAATTACTTTGATTAATAAGCTGCCTGCTGAGTTATGGCGGCACAGAGATGAATTGTTTGATAACCCTGATCTTGATGGCTTACTTAGTCAGCTTACCAATAAACTTCGTGATCTTACACCTATACATCAAGAATTGCTTGATGAGTTTAGTTTACATCGGTTGCCCAGTAGTGATGAGCTAGTTAAATATAAAGAAATATTAGATAGCGCCGGATTATTCTGTATATTCTCAAGTGAGTGGCGTAATACTAAAAAATCTGTACTTAATTTATCGGCTAAACCGAAGCCTGATAAAAAGAAATTATTAAGCCACCTCTCGGATTTAATCTCTTATGTACAGGGTGTTGAGGAGATGGATAAATTAAATAATCAAGATCCTATACTTAATGAGCTGTATCGTGGAATTGATACACCAATGGATAGAATTATTGCATTAAGAGAGTGGTTTCAGGCTGTTAGAAATGAATATGGAGTCGGGTTTGGAGATCGTGTTTCTATAGCTAATGCGTTGCTTGTTCTTGATAGAAATCTGGCTATCAGTATTGTCGATGTTGCTAAACATGGTTTATTGGGTGAAGTTGACTCTGTCTCTGCAATTCTACGAAATATGGTAGGTAAATATACAGAGTTTCAGGGATTTAATAACGATCAGGTTCATTTGGATGGTGAAAATAATCCAGTTAATGAATTGCGAGAGTTTCTTGTATCCAGTGTAGAAAAGCTGTCACATGTCATAGTGGGTAATAATTTGACAATTTATAAAATGTTATCAATGAATGATCAGCTAAAAACACTTCATAAAGATATAGGTGCATGGCTTCAAAGTGAAACATCACAGCATTTTGTGCCTGGTATCTTACCTCTTTCAATGAGGTCAGGTGAATTTTCTGATAAGTATTATACAGCTTCAAATAATACTTTAAACATATCTAAGATATTAATGGATAGTCCTGCACTTACTAACTCCATAGTCAGTTCCCCGAATTCTGAAAGATATAATGATTTGCGTAAATGCTTGCCTGAACTTAAGAATTTTGAATTAGATCTTATTAAGAATAGAGATTTGTTCGTGAAACTGGGCAAAGTGAATTTATCTGAATGGTTTGAACTGTCTGGTGATGAAATAAATAATATTTTACTCAGAAATAGATTGGCACTGGATAACCCTAATTGGTTAAATACCTGGCTTGATTATGTGAGGTTAAGAGAAAAATTATATTCAAAAGGCTTAAATAATATTATAGATGGCCTGGAGTCTGAAAAAATACAGACCAAAGATCTAAAGGATATTCTTCAGCTGATTATGTATCATCAGTTGGCTGAAGAGATATTTTCTGAACATAGTTATTTGTCTCAGTTTAGTGGTATGGAGCAAATGGCTATTCGTGAAAAATATCAGGAATATGATCGAAAGTTAATGTCGCTTCAGCGTCAAAAAATTGCATATAAGTCTTCAAGAACCAAGCCACCTGTTGGCAATTCTAGCAGTAAAGTATCAACATTTACTGAAACATCGCTAATTAAACACGAAGCAGGTAAAAAGACGCGGCACGTTGCCGTAAGAAGTCTCCTAAAACGGGCAGGGAAGTCAATACAGGCGCTCAAGCCCTGCTTTATGATGAGTCCAATGTCTGTTGCTCAGTATCTGGTGCCAGGGCAGTTTAAGTTTGACCTAGTAGTTATGGATGAGACATCACAGATTAGGCCAGAGGATGCATTAGGCTCTATAGCTCGTGGATCTAAATTAGTGGTTGTTGGTGATCCTAAACAGCTACCACCTACGACCTTTTTTAGTAGAACGCTGACGAATGAAGATAGTGAAGATGCTGTGGCATTAGAAGAGTCTGAAAGTATTCTTGAATCAGTAATTCCTATGTTCAAGACGCGTCGTCTGCGTTGGCATTATCGTTCAAGGCATGAGTCTTTAATCGCATTTTCAAACCAGAATTTTTATGATTCTAACTTAATACTGTTTCCATCACCTTTTCAGCAATCTGAAGAATTTGGTATTCGATTTAAACGTGTACCTAGGGGGCGCTTTCATGCTCGTCGCAATGTGGAAGAAGCTCGTAAGGTCGTTAATGCAGTTTCTGAACAGTTAAAGAAAAATCCTCATGAATCAGTTGGTGTTGTGGCAATGAACACTGAGCAACAAGCTGAGATTGAGGCCCAACTAGATCAGTTGGCGAAGGATGATCCATTTTTAGCTGAGGCCAGGGATATGAATCGAACTTCTGATGAGCCCTTGTTTATTAAAAACCTTGAAAATGTACAGGGTGATGAGAGAGATGTCATCATGATCTCCATGACCTATGGGCCTGAACAGGTAGGAAGTAGCACGATGCATCAGAGATTTGGGCCTATAAATTCAAATGTGGGCTGGCGTCGTCTTAATGTATTGTTTACTCGCTCTAAGAAAAGGATGCATATATTCTCAACCATGTCATCTGGTCATATACGGGCTAGTAACAGTAGTAGTCGTGGACTGAAGGCTTTAAAAGCGTTTCTTGAGTATTGTGAAACCGGTCATTTAAATCAGTCCGTTCATACAGGCAAACCGGCAGATAGTGATTTCGAGATAGCAGTAATGCGAGAATTAACTCAACATGGATATGAATGTGAACCACAATTAGGTGTGGCAGGTTATTATCTTGATCTAGCCGTACGTGACCCAGGCCAACCAGGACGATTTTTGATGGGGGTTGAATGTGATGGTGCAACTTATCACTCAGCAAAATCTACCCGTGACAGAGATAGGCTGCGTCAGGAAATTTTAGAGAATCTCGGCTGGAGAATAAGGCGTATTTGGTCGACTGACTGGTTTAAGAACCCGAAGGCTCAAATCCAACCAATTCTTCAGGATCTTGATAAATTAAAGACACCAATTGTAGAAGCAGATGACCTAGTTCACAAAGGTGAAGTGGTGAGTGAGAAAGTTATATCAGCAACACAGGAGCTGTTAGATTTACCTGTAGATGAATATCAATATGATACCGACAATAATATTGACTTAAAAGAACGTTTGGTGTCTTTCTCTAAAAACATAATCAATAAAAATCTACCTCATGTGAATGATGATCATCGATTATTACGCCCTGCGATGATAGAAGCATTACTAAATCACCTTCCGTGTTCTAAGGCTGAGTTTCTAGAAAAAATGCCCGCTTATCTTCGAATAAGCACGGATGTACAAGAGGCTCAACAATACTTAGATGATGTATTGGAATTAATAGCAGATTATGGATAAAGGATAACAGCTTACCACCGAGCCTTACCAATATAAGTACTTTTGATAAGATGATTAAATAGATCAACCTGTTCTTCAGAAAACTGTTTATTTTTTTCAGTATTTATTTCTCTTACTGCCGTCATTAAGGTTTTTTTATAGGATCGATCGGCACGATCACTGGTGATTGCTATAAAAGTATCGGTCATAGCAAGGATAACCGCACCAATGGGGATATCATCACCGTCTAATCTATCAGGATAACCTTTGCCATCATAACGTTCATGGTGACATTTTAAAATATTGGCCGCCTCTGAAAATCCGGGGATCTGATTGAGTAACCCTGCCGCAATATGAACATGGTTTTGTACAATTTTAGTTTCCTTTTCATTCAGAGCCGATGATTTATTTAAAATATGTTCGGGAACCATACGCATACTGAATTCATGCACAAATACTGCAGCTTTTAACTGGATCTCATCCACGGCATTTGAAAATTGCTGATTTAAATCTTCACTCAGTTGCAGGGTACGCTGAAGGCGAATAGGACGCCATTCATCCAGCACATAAGCAGTAGTCACCAGATCTTCAAAAAATGACAATGAATCTGTCATTTTTTCCGCTTTCATCAGCTCACATTTCGATACATTGTGTTCTTCATGCATTGAAGTTTGTTGCTCTTTTTCAAGTCGCTGTTGTTGATCGGTTGTGGCTATCTCCAGAGAAAAATGTGCCTGTAAAATAGCATCGGTGCAAAGACCGGCAAGCTTAACACGGTCAGCATCATCGGCATGGTGAACAGCTGAGGTTAGTTGTGCCAGCTGATTAAGTAATTGCTGATCACCCAAACCATTATTCATAATGTTTCGAAGCACTTCATCGGTCTCATGTATAACGGCCTGAAAAAATTCTCCATAACTGGCGTGATAGGGATAAGAGCCATCCCTGACATCGGTGACAATTTCCTCTAATTCGTGCAGGGATTCGACAATGGGAGCCAGAAAAACCATATTACAATTCCCTTTCACAGAATGAACCGCTCGAAAAAGCTCATTCAAATCATCCATATTATTATTTTCCGCAAGTCTGTCCACGCAACCATCCATAATTTCAATGGATTCCTGCGTACTGGCATAAAAATCTTCTTTAAGCTCTTGCTCGAGTTGGTCAAACTCCGGGCAGTTAAAATCCATCATAAACAATCGGTTGTTTTAATTATGGCTAACTCCATTATGGCAAAAATCTAACAAATCTCCACTTATCGGTACCTGTTCCGAAAAAATAACAAAAAAGGACCCGAAGGTCCTTTTGATGATATTAGCCGGTAACTATCAGCTGTGTACTAAAAAATTACAGTTCAAGCAATGGTGCAATCACTAATGAGACAATGGCCATTACATTAATAAGGATATTCATTGAAGGGCCAGAAGTATCCTTATAGGGATCACCTACAGTATCACCAACTACTGTTGCGGTATGGGTATCACTCCCTTTGCCACCATGATGACCTTTTTCAACATGCTTTTTGGCGTTATCCCAGGCACCACCGGCATTCGCCATTTTCAGGGCTAACAATACTGCAGTTAACAAAGCACCGGCCAACAGACCACCCAGTGCTTCTGCTCCTAATGTAAAGCCGACCAATGGTGGTGCAGCAACTGCAATCACGCCTGGAAGGATCATTTTTTTCAGGGCAGCAGTAGTAGCGATATCCACACAACGATCACTATCAGGCTCGGCTTTACCTTCTAGTAAACCGGTAATTTCCTTAAACTGGCGACGAATTTCAGTAATCATCTCCATAGCCGCATCACCCACCGCAGTCATGGTCAAAGCCGCAATCAAATAAGGAATAATACCACCAATAAATAACCCCATCAGTACCATAGGCTCATTCAATGCCAGAGTAAAATCAGGATTTTTGTGCAACATGGTCTGTTGAAAGGCTGAAATAATGGCCAACGCAGCTAACGCGGCTGCACCAATAGCAAAACCTTTGCCAATTGCCGCTGTAGTATTGCCCAGCTCATCCAGCGAGTCGGTAATTTTACGGGTTTCTTCACCCATACCACTCATTTCAGCAATACCACCGGCATTATCAGCCACAGGACCATAAGCATCAATAGCCATAGTGATACCAACCGTTGCCAGCATCCCTACCGCTGAGATACCTACGCCATATAAACCAGCGAGATTGGTCGATACACCAATGATAGCCACAATAATTAACACCGGTACCACCACCGACTGTTTACCGACTGACAAACCAGTAATAATTACCGTTGCGGCACCAGTATTACCCGAGGCGGCAATATCGCGGATAGGTTTTGAGGAAGTATAATATTCCGTTACCAGTCCGATACCAATACCACCGATAGCACCAGCGAGTACTGCATACCAGACATTAGTAGAGACCTGTTGCTGAACAATGAGAAAATAAGCCGCTATAATAAATAACACTGCCGCAAATATAGTCCCTATTCTCAATGCCACTTCCGGGCTTTTTGAAGACATCATTTTTACCAGGAAGATCCCCAGCAAAGATGCCACCAGTCCTGTTGAAGCTAAAGCTAAAGGTAAAAACATCAATTTGGATTGAGTTCCAAGAACGGAGGCTGTCATAGTCGAAGCAATGGCCATACTGGCAATCATAGAGCCACAATAGGATTCAAATATATCCGAGCCCATTCCAGCCACATCACCCACATTATCACCCACATTATCAGCAATAACGCCAGGATTTCTTGGATCGTCTTCCGGGATGCCGGCTTCCAGTTTACCTACCAGATCAGCACCTACGTCAGCACTTTTAGTAAAAATACCACCACCAACTCTGGAAAATAAAGCCACCGTCGAGGCACCCATACCAAAACCTTCAATAGCATGAATATCGTGTGCGCCAAAGAAATAAAACAACACTCCCAGACCCAATAAACCAAGTGATGCCACACTTAGGCCCATTATAGAACCCCCAAAAAAGGCCACCGTTAAAGCTGAAGATGCACCCTTCTCATGAGCCGCAATGGTTGTGCGAATATTCGCTTTTGTGGCAGCATACATGCCCACATAACCGGCAATGGCTGATGACAGGGCCCCGGCTACAAAAGCAATAGCCGTATTTTGACCGAGATAAATATAAAGCAAAATGGTTAACACAATGGCAAATATAGTTAACATTTTAAATTCTCGTTGCATAAACACCATGGCTCCGGAATGGATCTGGGCGCCAATTTTGGCGACCAGACCATCCCCTGCAGGATACTTATGCACAATTCTGTAAATAATAAAAGCCGCAAACAGGCCGATTAAGCCAAGTACTGGAGGCACATATAACGTGTAATCCATGAAAAATCCCCTTAAATTGAACTGATTGTATTTCAGCCCGTAATGATAAAATCTATTCCGGACGATTATTGTTATTTAAATTTGATATATCAATAACTTGGAAAGCAAAATCACATTCCGACTACCAAGCATCAAAACCTACCTGAAAAACCATTAAATGGTTTCAGATAGCGCAGCGAACACCTTAAGGATTCAGCCATTAAATTGCAACTTTTTCTGCCTATTGGCTGATATTAGAGTATAATTCTGCCTCAAATTTTTGGTTATGAACTGTAGATACCCATAATTAAGCACCGCTACGAGATAATGACATGAGTTTAAATAAGATTGCATCAGGACAAAATGTCCCAGAAGAAATTAACGTAATTATAGAAATCCCCGCCCACTCTGATCCAGTCAAATATGAAGTGGATAAAGATTCTGGAGCATTGTTTGTGGATCGATTTATGTCAACTTGCATGCACTATCCATGTAATTACGGCTATGTTCCTCATTCTCTCTCGAATGATGGTGACCCGGTAGATGTGCTGGTGCCAACACCTTATCCATTACAGGCAGGTTCGGTCATCCGTTGTCGACCCGTTGGTGTCTTGAATATGACGGATGAAAGTGGAGAAGATGCCAAGATTATTGCCGTGCCTGCAGATAGTCTAAGCCGGGTTTACCGGGGTATTAATGAAGCCAGCGAACTTAATCAACTCTTGCTCGATCAAATTGTGCACTTTTTTGAACATTATAAAGATCTTGAACCCAGTAAATGGGTTAAAATAATCGGCTGGGCAGATGCAGCGGCCGCAAAAAAAGAAATTGTAGATAGTATCCAACGATACGAAAATATCACTGAGAAGCCTGCTTTTTAATCTTCATAAAACTGTCCTGAAGCAATTTCATGGAACAGTGTCTGCTGCCAACTAACGTAGCTGGCACTGTTTTCAACTTTTATTTCATCAACTTTACTTTGCCACTGACGGTAGTAGCGATTATTTGTGCTAACCCATCACCCACAATGACATTCAGATACTGCCCTTTTTCATCGGTTGATTTTTGACCCTTTTCAGATAACTGGTTGATAATTTCTCCATCTTCAAGCACATTGATTATGCTGCGAAAAGAATCACTCTGCCCTAAATTCAGTAGAATATTCCCATCTACACTATCCACATTTAACCATGCACCAGCACTCAGTTGACCTTTTACAGAAATGCTACCCTTGACGTTGCTCAGAAATGCCTGATTTATCATTTTTTGTAAAAATTGAATATTTCCTTCAACACTACTAACCTCAACAAGTCCTGCGATTTCAGCGAGCATTATTTTTCCACTAAGGGAATCTATTGTTAAATTTCCCTGTACATTTTGTATATCAATATCAGCACTCACAGCATCTATGGTGACATCACCCAATACATCAGCAAGCCGAATATCACCCCCGACGGTTTCTATCTGCACTGCAAAAGTATGCTTAAAGCGCCACTGACTACTGATACCTTTAACCTGAATTGCAATGGAACCAGGTAGAGTTATCTTCAGGTTGGAACCTTTTTCCGGGGCCAGATGTTCAGGCAGCTGGACATCCAGAACGAGTCTGTTTTGCTGTTGAGATATGTTCAGAGCAATCGCCTGCTCATCCAGAGATCCTGTAATAGTCAGGCTATCGGTTTCTTTTCCTTCAAATGATATTTTGCCACGATGATTTATTACCTCTATAGATTTAATATCGATTAAAGGAATCGTTTTATCAATTTTCTCTATTTTTGCTGCCACTACAATATCTGAGAGCATAAACAACAGGATAGCAAGGGCCTGCAACTTAATGCATTGAAGCCTGTTATTCATCATTTACTCACCATCTGAAAAGGTTCATGCGCCGAGAAAACTCCTGAAATTTCGCTTACGAAAACATTCCTGCCAGTAATTTTCTGGCGCGGAATAACTGTGCCTTACTGGTACCTTCTGCGGTACCCAGATGCTTAGCTATTTCACGATGTCCGAACCCTAGCACTGAATAGAGCCAGAAAACCTTACGCGCACCCTTTGGTAGTTTTTTCATGGCATTATCCAGGTCCATTTCAACTTCGGGATATTGATTTTCTGCTTCCAAAAACAATTCCATATCATCTGTGTGGATCCAGTTTGGCATTTTTCTGTAAGCAGTACTGATAACATTCGAGGCAATAACACGTAACCAATGTAATAAACTGCTATCACCTCGGAATCGGCTGAGACCTTTCCAGGCTTTAAGAAATGTTTCCTGAGTACAGTCTTCAGCCATTGAAGCATCACGGCAACTTCTAAGGCAATGACCAAAAATCTTGCCATAATAAGGTTGAATTAACAGATCAAATGCGCGCCGATCACCAGCCTGAGCACGTTTTAATAGTGCTTTATCTGTAGGTGTTCTGGCCATAATAAATTCTCCAGTTTATTCGAGTTTCGAGTACATTAACACGACAGCACATTTACAATTGTGTGGGGTTGTAAACAAACATGTCATACACAGATCGTAAAATACCCCAGGGCCTATTAACCCTGGGAGAGCAGATCCCTTAAATCAATAATGGCCGCATTTGCCCGGGCAATATACGAGGCCATCACCAGTGAATGATTAGCTAAGGTACCAAAACCAGAGCCATTAAGTATCATTGGACTCCAGACAGTCTGTTGTGTTTCCTCAAGATCACGAATAATCTGCTTCAGGCTTGCCATAGCATTCTTTTTTTCTAACACATCCTTAAAATCCACTTCAACAGCCTTCAAAAAGTTGATTAAAGCCCAGGCCGTTCCCCGAGCCTCGTAAAATACATCATCAATTTTCATCCAGGGCGTTTTTACTCGCACCAATGAATTGGTCTGCGTAGATTGTCGAGCTGCTGAATCTCCAGAGAGATCAGTATTTTCTCTTTCTTCAATCACACTGGCACTCAGTTTTTGTGACAGCGCACCCAGGCGTTTTTCAACACCTTTCAGCCATTCTCTGAGATTATCTGCTCGCGCATAAAACTGTGTATTTGGATCATCAGCATTAACCAACTTACTTTGATAAGCTTTCAAATACTGGATACCTTTACGGTATTCACCTTCAGCTGAAGGAAACGCCCAACTTCTTCTATTCATATTGAATCTTGGTTCGGCTTCCTTCAGATCAACCTGTTCGTTAGATTGAGACTGTGAGCGACTATAATCATTGCGCAATACCCTTGCCATATCTCTGATCTGAACCAGTACACCATATTCCCATGCCGGCATGTCATCCTGAAAAACGCCAGGAGGCATTATATCATTACTAATAAAACCACCGTTTTTATTCAACAGCGTTTCACTTACTTCTATCATGGCCTCCAGGGTGGTATAGCCAACAATCAGATGCTTATTATTTCCACCGACTTTTTCACCTGGGTCACCCAGCTTCCAGGCTTTATCTACCTGTAATGTAATCAGATCAGGTTCCTGACTCCAGTAAACTGCGATACCGTAAAAAATAACTACTATCAATATGATGGAAAAGGGAATAAGTTTAACCGCCAGGTTACCCCACCAGGATTCCTTATCAATATCGTTTAAACCTCTATCTTGCATTGTTTCTGTCCTTTTTATTTAACCCTTTGTTACTTGACCCTTTTTTATTTAATCAAGGCTTCCACCTGTAACAACGAGCCATCGCTATACTTGAATACAATGGGGAACAAAGCACCTTTTTTCAACGGCCGGTTCATACCCATTATCATAATATGCAGACCACCGGGCGACAAAGTGACACTCTGATGCGCAGGGATCGATAAGTATTTCACTTCCCGCATGCGATTAATACCCTTTTCGATCACTGTTTTGTGTATTGAGCAATCATTCGCCTGTGGTGAACTCACCGATATCACCTTTAGCGGTTTATCTGAAGTGTTTTCCAAGGTGAGATAAGCGGCTGTCATAGCACTGCCCGGTGGCATAGCTCTTACCCAGGCATGACTGGCTTTAATCGCTGACTTCTCAGCAATAACAATGTTTTTCTCTACCTTAACAGGGCCAGCCCGAAGGGATTCTGAAAAAACCAGCATGGTTGCCAAAATAACCACACCGATCCTGAATATTAAACGATAACAACCACTGACAATTAATGACCTGTTCACAAAATTGATACCTTTAACGGGTTATAGGGCAGAGTCTTTATAATACCAGTAAAAGCACCCTTGAATCATGTCATTATTTTCTGGAAGGTAGTAATAAGGCCGTGACAAAATAGGAAACCAGGCTAAAAACCGGGGCAATAAAGAAGCCCAACAACGTCACCAGACGCACAATAGTGACATCCCAATCCATCTTATCAGCCAACCAGGCACAAACTCCCGATATTTTGCCTTTGCTACGATGACTTTCAAAACGTCGATATCTTTGATCATACATAATTGAGACTCCTGTAGTGTGTAAAATCAGCTGGGTAACTTAGCTTGCTTTGGAAACTAATTTTTCTTTCAGGCTCTGGAGCTCCTTATTCAGAGCTTCATCCCCATCCAGTGCATTAATTTCTTCAACCAGGTTTTTGTTTCTACCTAAGTCATAACATTCAACTTCAGCTTCAAGACGATCCAGTTTTCTTTCAAAGCGATCCAGTTTCTGTAAAGTGTCACTAATACGATTTCTATATCGTAATGGTTGAGACACCGTAGACTTTTCCGGGCGGTTACCTGGATGCTTTTTTTGAAAGAGTTGCTGCTTTTTTTGTGCTTCAGCTAATTTTAACTGCAACCTTTCTAAATCACCCTCAAGGGAAGACAGAGCATGCTCAAGTTCGTCAAGGGCATTTTCACAGTGTGTAATTTTTTCCTGGCATCTACGTTTTTCAAGCAAAGCAGATTTTGCCAGACCATCTTTTTCCTTTTCAACCGCTAATAAGGCTTTCTCTTCCCATCTGGCTACCAGTTTATTTAAATGTTTTATTTCTCGTTGAAAACTCTTTTTATCTGCCAGAATAGCCGCTGCATCTGAACGGGCATCAGCCAGCGTTTCTTCCATTTCTATAATGATATAATTCAATAATTTTTGCGGATTTTCAGCCTTATCCAGCATAGCATTCAGATTACTGTTGATAATGTCACTAAATCGTTTAAAAACACCCATGGTCAAATCCTCTTGGTTATTCACGGTTCATGATAAAAACACCAGTCAAAATAGAAAACCAGAAATTTTTCAGGTTTGATAACTCGTGCTATTTACAAGTTATTATTCAGAATTTGTGCCAACTATTCAGAAATACAACAATAACTTTATTAATCATATAGTTAATGTGACATTTCCAATAAATTAACAAGGAATTGAAAGCGTGTAATTGACCAAAAACTGGTCTAAATGGTAGTTTATACCCATGATACCTGAAGATGCAGGACTTCAGGTAACATGGGTATAAGAGCCCCTGACCAAAGTCAGTGCCTGCTGCACGATTTCGATACCCGCACCTTCCCTGAAAGCCTGTTGGCTTAAATGACGACGCCATAATTTGGCTCCATAGCACCCCTGAAACAAACCGAGCAGGTGACGGGTCATGGTAGATAATTTAACGCCTTGCGATAATTGCTGTTCCATATAAGGAAAGAAGCTTTCTATAATCTGCATTCGTGTCAACAAAGGCTTATCAGGATTCAACAAATGGTGTTCAATTTCAGCCAGCAGATAAGGTTTCTGGTAAGCCGCACGACCAATCATAACCCCATCAACAAATTGCAGGTGTTGCTCAATTTGATCAAGGGTTGTCACACCACCATTTATTATAATTTCCAACTGAGGAAAATCACGTTTCAGTCGGTAGACTCTCTCATAATCCAGTTCTGGCACTTCCCGGTTCTGTTTAGGGCTTAAGCCCTGTAACCAGGCTTTGCGTGCATGGAGAGTAAAACTCCTGCATCCTGCAGCAGATACCTGTGCAATAAAGTCACACAAAAATTCATAACTGTCCAGATCATCAATACCAATACGCGTTTTGACGGTAACTTCCACTGCACTATTCTGCCGCATCCTGTCAATACATTCGGCAACTAACTGAGGTTTCGCCATCAAACAGGCACCAAAGGCTCCGGATTGCACTCGATCACTCGGACAACCCACGTTCAGGTTAACCTCGTCATAATGAAATCCATTAGCTACCTCACAGGCAGCAGCCAACTGCTCTGGATCAGAGCCTCCCAACTGTAAAGCCACAGGCTGTTCAGCCGGCTCATTTTGCAGCAAAATATGCTTATTACCCAGCACGATAGCGGCTGAAGTCACCATCTCTGTATACAACAAAATGGAATCACTCATCAAACGATGAAAATGCCGACAATGCCGATCTGTCCAGTCCATCATAGGAGCGACAGAAATGGTACGTTTAGTGGAATTAGGATGTATCATCGTTTTCATAGCGTAATGAACCTCAGCACAGGATAAAAAGGCTGATGTCTCTTATCCCGTAAAGAGGTTAATAAATGATAATATGTGAATTTTAACAGGATTATACGTTATGATGTAGCATAACCATGCTAAATACTTTATGGAATATATCAGGTAAGTACAATGTATAGAGTCATGCTTTTTTTAGTTTTCATATTTACCAGTTTCAGTCTTTCTGCTGCAGAAATTGATACTAAATTGATAAATGGTACGACTGAGCAATATGAAAAAATACTTAGCCAGGTACTCAAATCTAATATAAAAAGTGATGAAGTTTCCCTACAGAAACTACTTTTATACAAATTAATCAATTTGTCAAAGGTAAAAGCTACACCAGCTGTTAGTGTATCAATTCCGGACAATGAACAAGCCTATCGAGAGCTTTTCAGTCAATACCTTAAATGGCTAGTTGAACAAAAACAAATTAAAGATACCATCGCTGATGATATTAATAGCATGGATATTCTTTCTAATCAAATCAAAACCTTAACCCCAAAAGAGCCATCATTACTAACCATTCAGTTACAATATGCTTTTTATAAAAAGGGGGAGAAACTTAATAGATTAAAACTAAACTATTTGTCTGAAACTTTAAATTCAACTACAGATCTGCTAATCAAATCATTACCAAAAATAAAGATAGACCTAAATAAACTCATTTTATCCCGTAAAAATATTGATGAATCTTTATTAAAAATAAACCATGATCTACAAAAAAACATTATTGAGAAAAAAAGGCTGGAACTATTAGGTAGAACTAATGAATCACTAAAAATTGAAAATTTTATTTCTCAGCTTCAGAAGAGTAATAATACAATTCTTAAAAACAAACTCATCAATAGATTTATTTTATTTTCTTATCATTTACAGAAAAAAAGTAATGAAGTTTTTAAAATTCAGGATGACATGACGACCATCATTAAATCCATGAACAACTCAAAAACTTTAAATAAAGGTGTTACAACTTTATTGGAGAAAATGGAAAACCAAATACTGGGCAAGGCTGAAACGTTTAAAGGCGCCACCCTTCAGGAAATTGAATCAACCATCAAACTCTTCTGGGAAAAAATTAACGCGCCATTTTTTACTATTAACGATACAGCAATTAGCCTGTTTAAACTTTTCCTGGCAATATTCATATTTACAATTGGTTTTTTTGTTAGTTATTTATATAAAAAACACATTGATATTTTAACTCCGAAAAGTGGGCCTCTTAATCCTTCCACGAGAACACTATTATCAAATCTTGGCTCTTATGCCATTATCCTTATCGCATTTTTTATTTCACTTAATGTTTTAGGTATGAATCTTTCATCTCTGGCATTAGTTGCTGGAGCTCTCTCTGTTGGTATAGGTTTTGGGCTACAGAATGTCGTTTCTAATTTTGTCTCCGGTATTATTTTAATGATTGAACGCAGTATTAAAATTGGTGATTTTATTGAATTTAACGAAAATCTCAGAGGTCATGTAACAGATATAAGAATGCGCTCTGTCACAATAAAAACAAATTCAAATATCGATGTTATCGTCCCAAACCAGGATCTAATACAAAATCGTGTAATTAACTGGACAATGAGCGATAATATCAAACGTTTTGAGATCCCATTTGGTGTTATTTATGGAACTGATCCTCAACTGGTTATTGATGTTGTTCTCAAAGCGGTTAATGACAGTGGCTTTAATGATATTTATTCAACCAATAAGCGTCAGGCTCGAGTCATTATGAAAAGTATGGGGGATAGCAGTGTGGATTTTGAACTATTTGTCTGGCTCAAAGGTAAGTGTATACTCAGTCCCAAACGCACTAACTCCAGATTCCTTATATTAATTTATAATGCGCTAAATGAAAATAACATTGAGATACCTTACCCGCAAAGAGATCTCCATATAAGAAGTATTGATGTTGATTTTCCAGTTAATATCCACACGACAAATAATAATTGAGTTCAAACTTCCAAATGAAAATCACCCTATGTTGATTATTTATACTCTTTAATCTGTCTTTCTAAATTTTTGTCATATTCAGATTTTGGTACATTATTTTTTAAATGACACCGACTCTCAATTTTTTCAGGTTCCGTTTTTTTACTCTCATCATAAATGGTGATTTCCTGGGTCACCTGTAAATCACCATTACAATCCATAGGACTTCCATAAGCACGCTCCATACGCTCAACGTCCTGATTTGACATGCATCCCGATAGCAGCACCCCTACTACCAGCAATAGTTGTTTAACCATTATCCTGCTCTTTAACATAAACATCCTTTATCCCATGATTCATCCATGAGCAATACTACTTCTGTTTATACAAAGGTTCAAGTTTATTCTTACTGTCCTGTTTCCCCTGACTTTTTTTGGTAATGTTGTGAATCAGTTTCGCCAGTTTTTCACCTCGCCAGAAACTATTACCAGTTTTATATAAAACCTCATTTAACTCTTTAACCTCCAGGGCTAATTCATTATCAACACGATCTATCAACTTATTCATGGTCATGTTTGATTCCTCAGGCCAATGTACTTTAGCCCATTCAAGAAGATTATTTCTCGTTGCCTGAGCATCATTATCTCTGCAGGACTGCTCAATTTTCTTAATCAGTTTTTTCTGTAAATCCACTATGGGTGGTAGATTTTTTCTGCTAACGAAACTTTCAGACTGTTTCACTTCAGAAACGGTGCTCTGCGTTTTCCTCTTTCTGTAAAACATATAACTCAATAACACAATTACAAACAGGATAATTAAATACCAATAATACTCTGATTTAATATTATCCATTCTCTCTTTCCAGAACGATTTTTCTGTATTTTTTGCAATTCCACTATCAACCAAATTATTTTTATCAACATCATTGACAGTGTTGTTTTCTGTATTACTCGAGGTATCTCCAACAGTGTTGTCTGCATCCTGTTTTTGAGTAACACTACCTTTTACAGTAATGGTAACTGCCTTAAGCTTAGCTACTTCAGCTCTGTTCTTTTTAGTATTCCACCAGGGGATCTTTATTTCGGGTAAGGTTACTTTTCCTGAAGTGGTTGGAATAATCGTTACCGTGGTTGTTAATGAAGTTATTTTGACACCGTCGACAATCTCTTCATTTTTCAGGCCGGGTGCCGCGTATTGTTTTACACCTTCTACATCCTCTAACTCAAGTTCTGGTAATTGATTAGAAGCCAGTCCCTCAGCTGTTACAGTAATAGTCCTTGTAATAGGTTCCCCTGCTGGATAGGGGCTTCTGGATTTATCCCATTCATCGAAAATAGTTAAGGATTGAGCTGGTAGCCAGTCTTTTCCCCGGAAGGAAGAAGGTATTTTTTTCACATTCAGGCTTATTTTGTTTGAAGCCAGTTCAATGGGCTTCCCCCTGCTGCCAAAAGCAGGGGTATTAAACATATCATCGAAAATACTATCAATACCGGAATTAAAGCCCCTTTCCTGTTTTACAGCTCGAAATAAAGCTGGCGATATAACGACCGTTCCACTTTTTTGCGGAATAATCGAGTATTGATATTCGTAAACAACATATCGTTTACCTTTAACAGTTATTTCATAATTTTTTTCTTTTCCAATTTGTTCAAATACCGCATCACCGGATACAACTTTAGGTGGCACCAGAGAAGCACGATCAATCTGAGTACCTACATATAATTTCAAAGTATATAATACTTCCTGTTGAACAAATGTGGATTTATGATTGACCTCAGATTTGAGCATAATCTCATTACTGTTTAAAGACCTGGGCAAATCTGATAAAGGAGAAACTTTAATCTGTACAGGCGACGTTTTATCATTGCCCACTGCTATAGCCGGGATGGTTAATACTCCCTCTTGCAAGGGCATCAAGGTTAATACGATCTCCCGCTTCTGACTTATTCTACCATTAATTATCGTAGTACTGGATTGTGAACTCCGCCCCAGAACCTGAAACTCCGGCTGTAAAACAGATAAGTCCATATCCGAATAATCATTTACATGGCTCACATCAATTGTAAGATGGAAAGATTGCTGAACACCCACATTTGTTCTATCCACAGAAGCTGGCACCTTAGCCATCAGAGGCAATGAACACACGAATATCATCAAAACTAAAAATGATCGTATAGTTTTAGTTACCATTGTTTTTCTCCTGTATTTCTGGGTCGTTTACTACTGTTTTTATATTGATATAAAAATTTTCGCTTCCACAATAAAGATGGGTCATCCGGTATTCTTCTAAGCCATTGCTTTTTCTCTTCATCTTTTTCATTCGGTTTCATTTTTCTGGCTTGAGCAGCCAACTTCTGTTTCTCTTCCTCTGACTTTTGTTGTTTCTGTTTCGACTGCTGTCGATTTTTTTGTTTTTTCTGTTCTTTTTTCTGCTGCTCTTTATCTTTATTTTCTAATTCCTTTCGCTTTTTTTCCTGTTGCTGACGCTTTTTTCTTTCTTCATCAGACATTTTCTGCTGTTGACTGTCAGCATTCTTTTTATCCTTGTCTTTCTGCTTTTCATTCTGATTGTTTTTAGAAGATTTCTGTTTTTTATCTTTCTTCTGTTTGTTTTTCTGGTCTTTATTCTTTTTCTTGTCCTTGTTGTCTTTGGAGTTCTCACCCTTTCCATTTTTATCTTTTGACTGTTTTTTATTATCTTTCTGATTTTTTTTATTATCTTTTTTGTTCTTTTTGTTTTTCTGCTGCTTCTTTTTCTGTTGCTCCAGCAATTTCTTGTTATAAACAGCGTCTTCATTATTAACATCAAGTTTAATAGCTTTCTCATAGGAAGCTATAGCTTCATCAATCTTACCCAGGCGTGCCAGTATATTACCTCGATTGTACCAGTCATCCGACGTTTTCAAATCTTTAGAATCCTGCAACGCCTGCTCATAGTTTCCACTTTTATATTCAGCAGCCTGCTTCCATTTTGGCTCAGTGAATAATTTGGTGGATTCCTCATAGTTACCTTTGTCAAATTTTTGCTTGGCAATCTGATTTTTGTTCAAAAACAATTCCTCAAACTCAGATGCTTTTGCATTTTGAGTGTGCAGAAATGGAACGACTAATAATAACGCCAGGGCTTTGTAATTCATTTGTTTTTTTCTGAAAATTAATGCTATAAACAACAGAGATGCCAATACAAACCATGGCCCTTCCTGAACCCGACTATCAACCTTAAGATCGTCAGTAGTTTTTTTAATAGAATTTACCGTTTCATCAAACAATCTGGATAATGCTTCAACATCCGAATTGTCAGACTTCATTTCATAAAACAGACCACCACCAGAATGAGCAACAGCCTTCATCTTATCTGGATTTATCTTTGCTATGACCATTTGACCACGCTGATTAGTAATAAATGAACCCCTATAAGGAACAGGTGCCCCCTGTTTGGTACCTATAGCTAAAACAGAAACCAGATAACCTTTATTCCGGGCCGTTTGAGCAGCTTTTAAATCAACATCTCCATTGAGTTCATCTGTAACCAGTAAAATATTACCTTTAGGTTGATTGGCCTGTTTTAACAGATCAATCGCCTTGTCTATGGCTTCTTCTGGATGGTTTCCCTGTACAGGCATAATGGAAGGAACCAATATGGGTAACTGTGCCAGAATAGTTTTAGTATCACCTGTTAACGGTGTAACTGTAAACGCTTCACCTGCATAGACAATTAATGCTGTCATGCCTTCTTTTCGTTTTTTTAATATATCTTCAATTTTAAATTTAGCACGCTGAAGTCTGGATGGCTTTACATCCGTGGCCAGCATGGATCGTGACAAATCCAGTGCGATTACTAATGCTGATTCATTCACCAATGCCGGATTTTTATTTTCTTTCCAGCCAGGTCCGGCTAAAGCCGTGATTAATAACAAACCAGCTATTAATGTCATAATACTTTGCCAGATATTTTGACCCTTTGCTGGTTTTTCCAAAACAAATGGTAACAGTTTTTTATCACATACTTTCTCCCATTGGCTATGTCGAACAGTTTGATAAAAGCTGGTAAAAATAAACCAAACAAGGGCAATGATGGCAAGAAACCACCAGGGTCTTTCAAAAAAAAGATGAGTTAAGTTCATTTTCTATCTCCTGCTTTTCAAACTTATCAATCCGGCCAATACCAGAAAAAAGATGCCTGCCAGTAAAGGCCAGTAATACATTGATTGCTTGGGTCTAAAATATTGAGCCTCCTGTGAAATAGGTTCTAATTGATCCAGTAATTGATATATTCTATTTAACTGCTGTAAATTATTTGCGCGGAAATATTTCCCACCGGTAATATCTGCTATTTTCTTCAAGGTCTTTTCATCAAGATCACTACCCATTCGCATTAATCCAAACTGCGTACTTTGTGTTGCTGCACCTATTCCGATAGTATAAATTTTCAAACCATCAGATTTCGCTAACTCAGCAGCCTTAATAGGATCAATTTCACCAGCAGTATTCGCACCATCGGTAAGCAGTATTAATATTTTCTGTTTACTTTTAATCTCACTGAACTTTTTTACAGCTAGTCCAATAGCATTACCTATCGCTGTATTAGTACCTGCCAGCTGAATGAAGGATTCATCAAGCAGTCTTTTTACTGTCTTCCGGTCAAAAGTTAATGGACTTTGTACATAAGCCTGATCACCGAATAATATGAGGCCAATTCGATCACCTTTCCTTTTTTCTATAAAAGCGCCAGCGACCAGTTTGGTTGCAGTTAAGCGATCAATCCATTGTCCCTTATAGTTAAAATCTTCCTTATCCATACTACCGGATAAATCTACTGCCATCATGATATTTCTGCCTTTTGTAGGTAAAGCTACCGGTTCTCCAACCCACATGGGATTAGCTGCCGATATTACCAATGCAATCCAGGCAATAAGTGATAACCACCATACCCAGTGACTGGCTTTTTCTTCATCATCATGGCCACCAGTTGCGGCATAAACTTCGTCAAAAAATGGCGCAATCAATGCCGCTTTTTTAGCTCTTTTGGCTGCAGGCAGCAGGAAATATACCAGTATGGGTAAGGGCAATAAATACAGTACCCAGAGGTTGACAAATTCAAGCATGTTGACCTCCGGAATGTATCTCTAGCACTTTATGCTGAGGTTTTTGTTTGTAAGCCGTTTTAATCCAGTTAGTAACCAGAGATTCCAGCTCTTCAATCTTTTCCACAGGCCTGTCTTTATAGGGCGCAGTAATTAACATCCGACCGACTCCCTGAGTAAACTGATCCGTCTGCCCCAATTGATCGAGTAGTTGCAGCCACTTTTCACCAGTTACCGATGCCGTTTGCCCTCGGCTCGCCAGTGTCATTACACACTGCCGAAGCAATATAGATAGCTCTTTAATATACCGACTACTATCCTGATGCTGTTGGTAGTGCTGCTTTATAGAACAAAACTGATTTAATGCAATGGTAATAAATCTGGCCTGTTTCCATTTCCTATATTGTATGATGGCAACAGGAGTCACAATAACCAAAGCCAACAATACCCACCAGATAGGAGCCAATGGCCACCAGTCTACTGTAGCTGGAAGATGAATATCTCTTAAGGGTAACTGTTGCGGATTCATACAAATTCTCCCACTTTAAATTCATCTCTGTACTCATTTAATGCACGATAGGTCGCAACAATGGGTTCATCCGTTGTTAATACCTGAGTGCAATTTATACCGGGATACTTTGCCATATCCATAACCGCATTAATCCGATCGCTTACCGCCTTATAATATTTTCCCATTACTTTTTTATTTGCTGTATTAATATTAATCTGTTTTTCTCTGTTACTAATGGCGTAGCGTCCATGACTGGGTAAATGGATCTCAACAGGATCCAGTATCAAGGTTAATAAAATATCCTGATGCCGTGATAGGCGTAACAGAAATTTTTTGCATTCATCATCCCAACCCCGAAAATCACTAAAGATGTAAAGTGCTACTCCCGGATGTTTCATCTGAGACAGGCTTTGTAATTTTTGTAGAAAGGTCAGAGGTTGCTGTTTTGATTGAGGTTGATTTTTCACCTGACTCAATTGCCCCAATAACTGAATAAAGCCTTTTCGAGAACGTGCCGCATTAAAATGAGCCACTTTAGTATCGGTAACAGAAAAACCACCAACCCGATTGTGTTTTTGTAACTCATGCCATCCAACCAGCGCTGCCAGTTTTGAGGCAACAACCGATTTATATAAACCCTGAGTTGCAAATTGCATCGATTGGCTTTGATCGATCCATAAAAATAATGGACGTTCTCTTTCTTCCTGATATAAATTGGTATGAACTTCCCCGGTCCGGGCCAGTGCCATCCAGTTTATGTCCCGAACATCATCACCTTCTTCATAGCGACGAATATCGGCAAGTTCCATACCTCGCCCTTTAAACGCAGAAAGCATCGAACCCTTATACTGACTTTTAATGGCATTTATTGGCAACTGGAAATGCTGCGCAAAACGGCTTAAGGAAATCAGTTCATGCAAATCTACTACAGTAGGATCGCCTGTAAGATTTGAGCTGTGTTTTTGTGCTGTCTGCATTATCATTCCGCGCACTCCTTAAGGTACTGCGATCTCTTCCATTAATTCACTGATAAACTGATCTTTACTGATGCCCTGAGCCTCAGCTTCATAAGAAAGGCCTATTCTATGTCGAAGCACATCATGCACAATATCCTGAATATCATCAGGTGTGACAAAATCTCTACCTGCCAGCCAGGCCTTTGCTCTTGAACATCGATCCAGCGCAATAGTAGCTCTTGGGCTTGCTCCAAATTCCAGCAAATTTTCAAACTTATTACCATAGACCTGAGGATTCCGTGTGGCAATTACTATGGCCACCAGATAATCTTCCAGTTGTTCAGACATATGCACATTGAGCACTTCTTTTCGTGCTTCAAAAATACTTTTTTGTGAAAGTTGAGTCCTGGCTTTCTGCTCATCATCTTTGGTCAGTGTTTCATTTCTGACACAACGTAATATCTCTTTTTCTGTAGTCTGGTTTGGATAATCCACAGGTATATGCAGCAAAAAGCGATCGAGCTGAGCTTCCGGTAGCGGATAGGTGCCTTCCTGTTCAATGGGATTTTGAGTTGCCATTACCAGAAATAATTCCGGTAGCTGATAAGTTACACCACTGACGGTAACCTGCCTTTCGCCCATCGCTTCCAGTAAAGCTGATTGTACTTTTGCTGGTGCCCGATTAATTTCATCTGCCAGAATAAGATTATGAAAAAGAGGCCCTTCTCTGAAACTAAATTCACTCAGTTGGGGTAGGAAAATCTCTGTACCAGTTAAATCAGAGGGTAATAAATCCGGGGTAAACTGTAATCGTCTAAAATCCCCTTCGATATAACTACTAAGCAAATTAACCGCCCGGGTTTTTGCCAGGCCAGGCGCACCTTCAACCAGAATATGTCCATCTGCCAGCAACGCTACCAGCAAACTGTCCAGCATATATTCCTGACCAATAATGCCTTTGCTCAAGTTATCTTTAAGCATAGCGAATTTAACCTGATTGGCCGATTTAGTATCTTCAGTTTTTTGTATTGAGTCCATGGTTTTACCTCGTTTGTTCAATTGTGGTTATAATAACCCGTTGTCTATTACAACAAGGTGGATTTAACATTACAGAAAGTTAATGTTTTAGTGATTAAATTTGCATTACACTTTCATTGACCCCATATTGACACTTATCTGTTTCCAGGTACTATCAGACCATGAAAGTTTTATTAATTGAAGACGATAAAAATACCATTGATTTTATTCAGAAAGGCTTACATGAAGCCGGGCATAGTGTTGTTATCAGTGAAAATGGCAAAGAAGGTTTATTTCAGGCACTGGAACTTGAGTTTGATGTGATGGTTATCGATCGTATGTTACCCGGCTTAGATGGATTATCCATTATTAGCACCATTCGCAATGCACATATCAAAACACCCATTATTATTCTCAGCGCGTTGAGTGACGTTAATCAACGTGTCGAAGGACTCAAATCAGGTGCCGATGACTACCTCTCCAAACCTTTTGCTTTTTCTGAACTACTGGCTCGACTGGAAGTTTTAACTCGTCGGATTTTTGTTGAAGAACAACAAACTATCCTGACTATTGACGATCTGGAAATGGACCTGCTATCACATCAGGTAAAAAGGGCCGGAAAGGTCCTGGATCTGCAATCCAGAGAATATCGATTACTGGAATATTTACTCAAACATCAGGGACAGGTTGTTACCCGTACCATGCTGCTGGAAAATGTCTGGGATTATCATTTTGATCCACAAACTAATATTATTGATGTACATATCAGTCGGTTGCGTGCCAAAGTTGATAAAGGCTTTGAAAACCCACTCATCCATACAGTTCGAGGTGCTGGTTATACCTTGCGTGTCGATGAAAAAAATGATGAGAGCTAACTGATGAAATTATTTTCCAGCAATAGCTTTAAACTGGCACTATTATATCTACTGATATTTTCTTCATCCGTTTTTTTGCTGATCAGTTATTTTTATCAATCAACTTTAGGATTTCTTGAAGCCGAAACCGATACTACCATTGAAATAGAAATTCAGGGACTGGCGGAACAATATCAAAAACGAGGCCTGAATGAACTGATAGATATTATTCAACAACGTTTGAAAAGAGGCCCTGTCACCCAGTCAATTTATTTACTGACCGATTCCGAAAAAAAAATTATCGTCGGTAATTTGAGTGCCTGGCCAGAAAATGCCACACTGAAAAATGGTTGGCTTAATTTCAGTTTGCAGACACAGAATCCCAACCTGGAGCAACATCAGGTAAGAGCAAAGCAATTCAGACTGCTTGGAAATTACTATTTAATTGTGGGTCGTGACATCCATGAGCTGGCAGAAACCAAACAACTGATGTTTGATGCTCTCTTATGGGGCCTTTCCCTAACACTGATTTTAGGTTTATTGGGTGGCTATATACTTACTCGGAAAATATTGGGTAAAGTTGCCCGCCTGGATGATAGCTGCCGTACTATTATTGAAGGTCAGTTAACAAAACGCGTTCCTCGGGATTTTTCAAATGATGAATTTGATTCTCTGGCAGAAACCATTAACTTAATGTTGGATAAAATTAATCAGCTAATGATCGGCATCACGCAGGTAACAGATAATATTGCTCATGATCTCCGTACACCTTTATCCAGACTGAAGCAATCACTTGATTCGGCGTTGAACGACCAACTGGATAAGGATGCCCGACAGCAACTGATTGCTACCAGTATGGATGAAGCAGATAACCTCATCACTACATTTAATGCATTATTAAATATTGCCTATGTTGAAAATACTGATAAGCAAATTGAGTTAACAGAGGTGGATCTGGCTCTCATATTAGGTGATGTGTATGAACTTTACTATCCCCTTGCAGAAAATAAAAATCAACAATTTATTCTTCATATACAGGAAAATATTTCTTTCTTAATCTTATCTGAACACAACCTGTTATTTCAGGCATTGACTAACTTAATTGACAATGCGATTAAATTCACACCCGACAATGGCATTATCACGATTAAACTAAGCCAACAGAACAATCAGTTCATTTTAATTCTATCCGATAATGGCTGTGGCATTCCTGAGGAAGATATTGATCGGGTTTTCAATCGATTTTTCCGTTCAGATAATAGCAGAACCTTGCCCGGAACCGGTCTTGGCCTGAGCCTGGTTGCTGCGGTTTGTAAACGCCTTCATATTCAACTCTCTCTGGAAAATCTTAATCCAGGTCTAAAAGTTAAACTGGTTTTTTCTGAATTAAAGCCCTTTAATTTGGAAAAATAAGCAAAGATTTACTTTTCGTACACCGTCCACCGTTGTCCGCTACAAAAACCGTACACTTTTATTGCTATATTCTCATCAAGCATAAGGCGTTATTTTATTATTTATCAATGGGTTAAAATTATCCACGAGTAATGGCATAAAACTTGCTCTGTTAGTTACATCAGCTACGTTAGTCTTTGGTTAAATATAATGATTCAGGATACATCGTCTCAGGATGTGATTTTAGATAATCATAATTTAAAATTCTCAATTAATAAGATTCTCATCCTCCTTTCAATATTGAGTCTGGTTATTATATTCCTTTTTAAAGGATTTTCTAACTGGTTAGCTTCAGATCGTACCGTAGCTAAAGCTCGTATTCAGATAGCCACGGTAAAACGAGGTCAATTTACTCGAGACATCGCTTTACAAGGGATTATTGTGGCGGCCAACAGCCCTAAATTATATGCGCCAGCCATTGGTAATATTACACTCCTGGCTAAACCGGGAGAATTTGTTAAAAAAGGCGATCTGGTCGCTGTTTTGAATAGCCCGGAGCTGACAAATCGTCTTCAGCAACAACAGGCAAAACTTGATAGTCTTGAGATTGAGTTAGAGCGTAAAAAAATAAATACTAAAAAGGAAAAAATAAAGTCCAGGCAGAAAATTCAACTTGAAAAAGTTGTTCTTGATGCGGCAGAACGCGAAATGAGACGTGCTGAAAAATCAATCAAAATCAAGGCCATCAGTTTACTGGATTATGAAAAAGCGATTGATGATTTAAAGCGCTCTAAATTAAAACATACCTTTGCCATAGAACAGGCTGCACTGGAAAATGAGAATCTGGCATTTGAAATTAAAACAGCTGAATTTGAAAAAAATCAATATGCGCTATTGGTTGATAATACCTCAAGGTTGGTGAAAGAATTAAAGATGCTGGCTCCTGTTTCAGGTATTGTGGGTTCCTGGTCTGTTGAACAGAAATCTGCGGTGAGTATTAACCAACCATTACTCACCATTGTAGACCTGACACAATTTGAAGTAGAAATTGATATTCCTGAAAATTACGCAGATAAAATAGGTCTCGGTATGCCGGTTTATGTGCAATATAATCAGCAAAAGTACCCTGCCAAAATTTCAACCATATCTCCCGAAGTGAAACAGAATATTGTAAAAGCAAGAGCTAAATTTACCGCCACCCCACCCCCTGGTATTAAACAGAATCAACGTGTTTATAGCCAGGTTATTTTAGAAGAAAAAAATAATGTCTTATTTTTGCCCAGAGGTTCGTTTGTACAGCATCATAATGGACGTAAAATATTTGTGGTAAAAAACAATATTGCGCTACTCAGAGACATCCAGACTGGTTCCAGTAGCATTGATAAAATTGAAGTGATATCAGGACTCAATGCAGGAGAGCAGGTCATTATTTCTAATACGGATTTTGTTAAAAATGCTTCCACATTAACCATCAAAGAATAAATATGATAACAATAGGTGAACCCATGTTAAAAATGACACATATCAAAAAAGTATTCAGAACGGATCTGGTCGAAACCCACGCACTAAGGGATTTCAGCCTGGAAGTCAAAGAAGGAGAATTTGTCGCCATTACCGGCCCTTCCGGTTCTGGAAAAACAACCCTTTTAAATATTACCGGAATGCTGGATACTTTTGATGGCGGTTGTTATCTTCTGGATGAACAAGATGTCAGCCAGCTTAATGATAAACAACGTTCCAGGCTACGCAATGAAAAAATTGGCTTTATTTTCCAGAGCTTTAATTTAATTCCTGATCTGAATGTTTTTGATAATGTGGATGTACCCTTACGTTATCGGGGTTTTAATCATAAGCAGAGAAAACAACGCATTGAAGAAGTTCTGGAAAAAGTAGGGCTGATTGCAAGGCAAAAACATTTACCCTCACAGCTTTCAGGTGGTCAGCAACAAAGAGTAGCCATTGCCAGAGCATTAGCAGGCTCTCCTCGATTTTTACTCGCCGATGAACCCACCGGCAACCTTGATTCTTTAATGGCCCGCCAGGTGATGCAATTATTAGAACAGATAAACCAGCAGGGTACGACCATTATAATGGTCACTCACGATGGCGAACTTGCCAGAAGAACGCAACGTAATATCCATATTGTTGATGGCGAAGTCACCGATTATGAAACCCTGCAACCTGTTCTTGAAACCTCTGAGGCTTAGGACTTCTACTCTCACACAGCCTCCCAGGAGAAAATTATGTTTCGATATTATCTCAAACTTTCATGGTTAAGTATTAAACGAACCCCCTTGCTCACCGCCTTGATGGTACTGGCCATTGGCCTCGGCATCGGCGTCAGTATGACCGTTATCACTGTGAACTTTCTTATGGATAGAGATCCCATTCCAGAAAAAAGCCAGCAACTTTTTTCTGTACAGTTAAATAGTTATGGTAATGATAACTCTAATCCATGGACCAGCGATGGATTTCCTCTACAGATTACTTATCAGGATGCCATCAATATCCATCGATCAGCTATTCCAAGCCGACAAACTGCAAGCGTCAGAACGGGGTTTTCCCTCATCCCAAATAAATCAGGACTTACACCCTTTATGACTTCGGCTCGAGCCATCTATAGCGATTTTTTCAGTATGTTTAATATTTCTTTTTTATATGGTAGCCATTGGGATAAAAATATTGATAGTCATCCACGAGATATGGTGGTACTGAGTAAAAACATAAATGACAAGTTATTTAATGGCAAAAACAGTGTTGGTAAAACCGTTAATCTGGAATCCCATATTTATACTATCGTAGGTGTGATTGATAGTTGGGAACCTACACCTAAATTTTATGATCTGAATAATGGCAATTTTAATTCCCCTGAAGATATTTTTATTCCGTTTTCATTGTTACCTGTACATGAATTACTGAGTTGGGGTAATACCAATGGTTGGAAAACCGAAAAAATTGATAGTTATCAGGCTCGACTTGATTCTGAACTGGCCTGGATCCAGTACTGGGTTGAACTACAAACCCCGCAGCAAAAACAAAACTATAAAAACTGGCTATCGGGTTATATTAGTGAACAAAAAAAACTGGGTCGATTTGAAAATAAAAAAGCGGGCGCCGCTATCAGAGACGTAAAACAATGGCTTGACTATAATGAAGTGGTATCAAAAGACAACCGTGTGTTAGTGGGCTTATCGTTTATGTTTCTGGCCGTTTGTATGATTAATACTCTGGGGTTATTGTTAGCTAAATTTTTACGCCGGGCACCCGAAGTCGGGGTAAGACGCGCATTGGGTGCCAGCCGTCGTACTATTTTTATACAACATCTGGTGGATGTCGGCCTTATTGGCTTTGCCGGTGGATTACTCGGATTAGCCATTGGGCAACTGGGTTTATTAGGCGTGAAATCACTGTATCAGGGTTATCACAATCTGGTGCAAATGGATTTTAGCCTGATCCTGCTGGCCATTTTTATAGCTCTAATCTCCAGCTTAATTGCTGGCCTTTATCCCGCCTGGCTGATCTGTAGAACCAATCCCTCGGTTTATTTGAAGTCACAATAATGCTTGAAGCCAAATAATAAAACCTAATGAAACCCATTTAATTCCAGGAGAAATACATGCTACATATTAAGCCCATATTCAATACCCTGTTAAGGCATAAAAGTAGTTCTTTACTCACCATCTTACAAATTGCACTCACATTTGCAGTCGTGGTAAATGCCATCAGTATTATTCAACAACGCCTCTCAGATATGCATCGACAAACCGGGCTGGCAGAAAACCAGCTACTGGCAGTAAACATTAACCCCTTTGGTAAGGACTATAATTTAAAGCAAAATTTTATAGAAGACAGAGCATTAGTCCGGGCCATTCCCGGTGTTATTGACGCGACATTAATTGATCAGCTCCCTTTGTCAGGTGGCGGTAATTCTTCCTCCATGGCGGCAACACAAGAGAAATTTGATAACAAAGATAATATCAATGCGGGGATCTTTTTAGGCGATAATCATCTGGTGCATACTTTGGGAGTAAAAATTATCGCTGGCAGAGATTTTAGCGCTGAAGAAGTCCTTTATAGCACAAAAGCTGAAAACCCGAGGGTCATATTAATCACCCAGACAGTGGCGGACAAATTATTTCCAAAAGGTAATGCGTTGGGGAAAATGGTCTATTTGTGGGGTTTCAATGTGAGAGTTATCGGTATTATTGAAAAAATGGCTGGCCCCTGGGTTCATTCTTCAAGGTATGATGACAATGTGTTGATGCCCATCCTTTATCTTGGCAGGAATTTCAGACGCTTATTGATCCGGGTGAAAACCAGTCAGATGAATGAATTATTAGGTACTATTGAAAAAAAACTGCTTGCCAGAAATCCTAATCGTGTCATTGATGGCATCCGTTCCATTAAAGAATATAAAACTGGCAGCTACAGTGGTGATAGGGCGATGTCAAAAATACTCTGGTATGTTGTTGCACTTCTCATCATAATTACTGCATTAGGCATTGTCGGCATCAGCAGCTTTAATGTGAGTCAACGTATTAAACAAATTGGCACAAGACGTGCTCTGGGTGCAACAACTACTGACATCTTAAGCTACTTTATTACTGAAAATATCATTATCAGCGTGATCGGTGTATTGCTGGGGTCTGTTATCGCAGTTGCTTTTAATATTTATATTGTGAATACCTTTAAACTCTCGGCTATCGAATGGTACTATTTCCCTGTTGGTATTTTTATTATGCTAATTACGGGAATTGTTGCCGTCTGGGCACCTGCGGTAAAAGCATCCAGAATTTCACCTGCTGTAGCCACACAAAGCGTGTAAAAAGTATGAGCCAGATTTTATTAATTGATGATAACCAGGGTATAGCTAAAGCCTTAAAGGTTTTATTTTCCCTGTATAATTTATCCATGCAACACGCTGAGACCCCGGAACAGGGGCTTGTTTTGTTAGAGACGACAGAAATTGATCTGGTCATTCAGGATATGAATTTTTCTGATGACACTACCTCAGGCGAAGAAGGAAAAATACTTTTTAATCAGATCCATAACCAATATCCTGATACCCCCATTATTTTACTCACGGCATGGGGAAAAATTGAAATGGCCGTTGAATTAGTCAAACAGGGGGCGGCTGACTATATCACCAAACCCTGGGACGACATCAAACTTGTCAATACACTCACAAATTTATTGGAACTTGGCCAGCTCCGTCGGCAAACACATTCCATATTAAAACATAAGTCTGATCAGGCAAAAAAGCTGGCCAAAAATTTTGATCTCTGTGACACTATTTTTGATAGCGAAGCCATGTTACAAAATTTAACCATTGCCACCCAGATAGCCCATGCGGATATTCCAGTATTGATCACCGGCCCCAATGGTAGCGGTAAAGAAAAAATAGCGGAAGTTATTCAGGTTAATTCTTCCGTATGTAAACAACCCTTTATCAAAGTTAATATTGGCGCCCTGCCCGTTGATTTACTGGAAGCTGAATTATTTGGTGTAGAAGCCGGAGCCTTTACCGGTGCACAAAAAAAACGCATTGGCCGATTTGAAGCCGCTGATGGTGGCACCTTGTTTTTAGATGAAATAGGTAACCTGCCTTTAAATGGTCAGATAAAATTATTAAGAGTGATTCAAACGGGTGAATTCGAACGCCTGGGAAGTTCAAAAACCCGCAAAGTCACGGTCAGAATTATCAGTGCGACCAATGCTGATTTAAAGGAAGAAATCGAAAAGGGAAATTTTCGTGAAGATTTATATTATCGACTCAATGTCATAGAAATCAATATTGTACCTTTATGTGATCGTAAGGATGATATCTTGCCACTGGCCTTACATTTTATGCCAGATGATTTTGTGTTAACCCGAGATGCTGAAAGAGATCTTATGAATCATTCGTGGCCAGGAAATGTCAGAGAATTACAAAATGTGATCCAGCGAGCCAGTCTGCTATCGAATGACAAAAAATTATCAGCTGATAAATTGGGATTACTTCCTGTAAAAATAGCATCTAATAACAGTTCCAGAATAGAACCGGATAAACAAATGCTGATTGAAACACTTGCAAAAAATAAGCATAATATTTCTCAAACAGCCAAACAACTTGGATTAAGCAGGCAATCTCTATATCGTAGATTAGACAAATATGACATAGCTAAAGGACACCTCTGAAGAAAAGATTGAAAAAAGGTATCACTTGGAAAAACCAATAGTCAAAAAAATTACACTTGAAGCACAACTAAACATGCTGTTAGTTCTCGCTATTCTTGGCACTTTGCTCACTGTTTGCATCCTATATTACTTTGTTAATGACATGCTGCTGAGTATACTTTTTACTGTGGCTTTAGTACTCCCTGCAAATGTTATTATACTTCATTATTATATGTCGCCCATCAATCGTATGCTTGCAGCACTATACTCGGGAATGAGCAATTTTCTGGATAATGATTTTAGTATTTCTTTGGCAAAAAAACGACAGGATGAATTGGGCGATCTGATTGAAATATATAATCGTGTTGGTACTACTTTAAGGAATGAGCGTGTACACCTCTATCAGCGCGAATTACTGTTAGATACCGTTATGCAATCAACCCCTCTGAGCCTGGTACTCACCGATGATTCTGGAAAAATTATCTACAATAATAGTTCAGCAAGACAATTATTTAATCATGGGAGAAGTTTGAATGGCTTTAACTTTACATCATTGCTGGATACTTTACCAAAGCCTTTTAAACAATCTTTAAAATCTGGTCTCAGTGGTCTTTTTACGGTTATCGAAAACAATGAAAATGAAACCTATTATCTAACACAAAATAAATTCCTGTTAAATGGTAAACAACACCTACTTTATTTATTTAAACGCCTTACTAAAGAAATAAATCGACAGGAGGTCAATACCTGGAAAAAAGTCATCCGGCTAATCAGTCACGAATTAAATAACTCGTTAGCTCCTATTTCTTCTTTGTCCCATTCCGGTAAATTATTATCGACTCGTCTCCAGGTACTACAATTACAGGATATTTTTGAAACTATAGAAGAACGATCGAATTATCTAAAAAGATTTATTGAAGGTTACGCTGAATACGCTCGACTACCGAAACCTGTTATAGAAAAAATCAATGCTTATTCATTTTTCTCTAGCCTGCAAAACCTGCATAGTTTCACTTTACAATGCCAGCATGACAATGCATCTATTCATTGCGATCCAGCTCAATTGCAACAGGTTATGATCAATTTACTTAAAAATTCTCATGAATCTGGCTCTGATACTCAGGCTATTCTAGTCGAAGTGAGAAACCATGCTGATAGCACAGAAATTAAAATAAAAGATCGTGGCTGTGGCATGCCAGAGAACACGATTAGAAATGCTTTATTACCCTTTTATTCAACTAAGGCCCGAGGCAGCGGGCTTGGCTTGCCCCTTTGTAGAGAAATCATTGAGGCCCATGGGGGGAAAATATTAATTCAAAACCGGAAAAACAAAGGGCTTGGTATTACGCTGTTTTTACCTAATATAAAATCTGATTTTACAACTGCATCTGATCCGATCTAATATTCAACTCTCTCTGGAAAATCTTAATCCAGGCCTGAAGGTGAAACTGGTTTTTCGGGCAGCCTCTCATATTTATTTAATCTATATCACCGCCTTCCTAATAGTTCTATTATCTGCAAAAATCACCTTTTCAGGTAATTGATAAACACTATCGTTATCTTTACTATTATTGGCAATAACTTCACTATATAGTGACGAGTTTAAATTTTAAATACAAACTTTTCAGGAGGTTACAATGCGATCTATCTGTTTAAATTTTATACTGATTTTTATTTTGATTTTTTCTGCTGATGTATCGGCCAAAAAGAAAGGTTCGGGCGCCTATATTGAAGTTAAGTCTCCCAGGGTTCATAACTTTGCCATTCGAGTTCTTAATGATGGAAAGAAATATGTCGCGGTAAAAAATTCTTATTTACCGGTGAAGTTTGACGTACTATTAAAGGCTCGTTGTGGTAATAGATACCACCAGGACAGTGCCTATTTTTCTGTTGCAGGTACTTCCACTAATATTCCTGTGAACAAAAAAAATAAAACCTTTAGTAAAAATTTCAGAAAATACAGTTTTTCTGTTCCATATGCTGATCCAAAATATTCCATACCTCCCATTAAAGCCTGTAATACTGCTTTAACCCAGGCAGCTTTGTCAAAGGGAAAGACAAAATCGGCGTTATTACAATCTGGCTGGTCAAAAAATATTTATGAAACGTATTTTTATAGAGGCACATTTAAATTAACCTGCAAAGAAAACAGGAAAGGGCTTTTTGATGAACCTAAATACTATAGCGCTTCAGCAAATCTTGGTGTTGCTTATGAATGTTTGAAAAGTGCCAGTGCCAATAAACCTAAACCCCATCCAAAGCCCAAAAGAGCAAAAACACCTTTTAAGGTATCCAAAGCTACCCTTGCTGTCGATAAACCTTCCTATCATGGTAAATGTCCAGTCAATTTAAAATTTACCGCCACTTTTACTTCTACTAAAAAGGGGAAAGCTAAATACCGTATTCTCGGTTCAGGGGGTAGTCTTTCTCCAGTGAAAACGGTAACTTTCAAAAAAGCTGGCAAAGTGCAGATCCCTTTCGTTATTAAAAAAGGGAAAAGCCAAAAATCCTCGGCTATTACGGGTATGAATATTACAACGAGCAAAAAGAAATCCACTCTGAATAATCTGACATCACAACCGAGCAATGTATTCGCTGGCTGGTTTCAGATACAGATGCTTTCACCTAATAAAATGAAATCAAACAAACAGACCTTTAAGGTATTCTGTCAGGATCATCCCAAACGTTATAAAAAAATATCGGGCTAAGCATAAACGAAACACTGGCAATCATACCGGCAAACGCGATATACTACTTGCATAAGTAGTATATCGCGTTTAAATATGTCAATGTCAAAAAAATCTGAATTTACTAAAACTCCCTGTTTATCATCAGGTTATATCAACTTCAGTCAGGAAACTATCCGTATGTTTCCCTGTTTACCCGTTATTGATACTATGCCTTTGCCACTTCCCTTTTTCCAAAGCACAGTTTCTGCCGGTTTTCCCAGTCCGGCGGATGATTATATTGAGCGTTATCTGGATCTGAATGAATTACTTATCAATAACCCCTCAAGTACTTTTCTGGCTCGAGCCAGGGGGGATTCCATGTTGGAAATTGGTATCCATAACGGTGATATTCTTATCGTTGATCGTGCTGTGGAAGTCCGTCATAAGGATATTGTAGTCGCCGCACTCGATGGAGAACTTGTGTGTAAAATACTCGATAAATATCAGCAATGCTTACTGCCAGCAAACCCAAACTATGATGCTATCCCCATCAGCAACCTCAGTGATTTTATGGTGGAAGGTGTGGTGATCGCTTCTATTCGCTGCCACCGTCTGGTGCATGAATTAGCTCGAAATCCTTCTTAGATCATGTTTGCACTGGTCGATTGCGATAGTTTTTTTGCCAGCTGTGAACAAATTTTCCGTCCGGATCTGCGCGGCAAACCCATTGTTGTGCTTTCGAATAATGATGGCTGCATTGTAGCCAGAAATCGCCAGGCTAAAGCATTACAGGTGCCAGATCTGGTGGCCTATTTTAAAGTGAAACAATTATTGGAAAAACAACAGATAGAGGTGTTTTCCAGTAATTATGAACTCTATGGTGATATCTCAGCTCGGGTTATGGACCGGCTACAGGATTTTGCTACTGATATGGAAATCTATTCCATAGATGAAGCCTTTTTATTATTACCCGATCTAAATATCGATGATACTAATGCTTCACAAAATAGCAATGCCTACTGGCAATATGGCCGTACCATAAAGAAAACCATCTGGAAAGACATTCGTGTACCTGTTTCTGTAGGTATTGGAGCCACTAAAACCCTGGCAAAACTGGCCTCTCACATTGCCAAACAATCGCTACGTTGTCAGGGGGTTTGCGCTATCGTAAACCTTCCACGCTGGCAAAAAGTATTCAGCAGAATTCCGGTAAAAAAAATCTGGGGTATCGGCAGAAAATATGCCAGCCGACTACAGGCTGATCACATTTATTCAGTATGGCAGTTACTCAATTGTAATCCTAAAACCATACAACGACGATACAGCGTGAACCTGGAAAGAACAGTAGAAGAACTTAACGGCATTCCCTGCTATGGTCTGGAAAAAGAAATACCTGATAAGCAACAGATTATTTCATCTCGCTCCTTTGGCAAAAAAATCACTGAATTAGAGCCATTACAGCAAGCCATCAGCCAGTATGCCAGCCGGGCCTGTCAAAAATTACGCACGCAAAACGCCCTTGCCACTACAATTAATGTTTTCATCCAGACCAGTCGTTTTGAAGAAGACTATTATGCTCCCGCTCTGTCAATAAAATTACCCTGCCCAACCAATGACACCCGTACCATTATCCACTTCGCCAGGCAGGCAGTCTGGCAACTGTATAAACCCCATCGACGTTATGCAAAAGCCGGAGTCGCTATCACAGAAATCATATCTCGCACACCACAACAACTGGATTTTCTTGCGCCGGTACAAAGCTCTCATTCTGAAAATTTAATGCAGGTCTTGGATACTATCAACCAACGCTCCGGAAGTGGTACTGCTTTTTTTTTAGCACAGGGTATACAACAAAAATGGAAAATGAATCGCTTTATGAAATCACCCTCCTATACTACCCGCTGGCTGGATTTACCCTGTATTATGATTAGATAATAAAAGAGTTTCTATTTTTTCTTCCTCTTCAACCACATATAAATTCCACTTAAAGATAGCAGGATCAGCAAAGCGGCAACAACATCTGCAAGATACTTACCGGATTTTTGTAAAATTCTGACACTGTGGATATCTTGAATAACCCGTTCCCAGTTGAGAATATGACTTTGGTATTGGTGTGAAATCTGTTGCATAGTTTCAGCTGTAGGTTTCACTGGTTTTGACCAGGTGATCACCTTATTTTCCATTAGCGGGTGCCAATGCGTCAAGGTTGGATCCGCTTGCAGAATATCCGTACGAGTTTTAAGAAAAATATCATTACCAATCTGGCCCAAAGCTTCAATGTCAACATGACGACCATTAAATTCACTAATGGTATCAATTAGCTCACCGGATTCTGTAAACAATAAAACTTCATCTGAAGTTACAGCAATAATGCTCTCTGCGGTCGATATAGCCCCTCTTAATACTGCACTGTCTTTTTTTAGCAGGCTGTTATCAATATATAACTGATCATCAGCACTGACCAGTGTAATATCATTAACCATAAATAGCTGAATATTAGTTGGGGGGAGGACCCCGTAAACTGAAATTATCCAGGGTACACCCACCGGTTTTTTAGCCAGTTCCAGATCGTCAGCATGATTTAATAAAATGCCTGTAACTGCCAGAATAATAATAAAAATGGTGGCGGTAATCCCCAGATAACTATGCCACTTTCTGAACAGTTTAAATCGTCCATTTTTATTTTTTCCAGAGCGTTGGCGAGTTGTATGATGAGTATTCATTAAAAAGCGCCCTGAATTTTAACAGAAAGTGGTAGGGTGGGTACTGAGCTTTCAGCTGGTCTTTTAGACAATACTGCCTCAGACAGCCAGAGTGCCAGACGAGATAAACGCTTCAGAGCTCGTACGGATAAAGTGGCACCTGTGATGCCATCAATAGATTGACTGAGCCTTTTATTTTTATCCAACGTGATACCTTTAAATTGTGAGGTGAAAAATGTATGCCTGACTTCTTCCCCTCGAGATTCACGATAGATCAGCACTTTAAGCTGTTCAATATGATCCCTTTTAACAACAATACCCAGAGTAATAGGTTCCTCTTTACCTATTTCATCAAGGATCCAGACAATACGATCTTTTTTTATCCAGTATTTTAATCGGAGTTTACTATATGCGTGTCCCAGAATATTCTTCACGGCATTTTTCTTATCACCGGTTAGCCAGAAATAGTTCACTTCGGGCACTTCCTTTTGAAATACGTCTGATAAAAACTCGGCTGGCTGCTGATACACTCCACGTGCAACAGCAACCTGATTACCAAGAAAAATAATTATACTAATAACAATAAACGTTTTCATCGATTAAAACTGATATCCCATACCCAAATTAAAGCCATTTCCATCCAATGCTCCCGAGAAAGTATCATAATCAACCTTTACTACTACATTCGGATGTAACCAATAATTCATTCCTAAAGTGGTCTGCCTTTTATTACTCACCAATGAATTGCCTGCCTCATTATTCCACTCATTGTAACGAGCAAAAACACCTATTTTATCATTCAGTTTATAGGAAGGTTCAATATAAAAGCCTTGCTGTTTATCTCGCCCTAGCAAAACTGCCGAGTTGCTGTTGATATCCCAGTTAGCAAACAACGCTCTTAACATAAAATTATTATGTTGATAAATGACATGTGCTGAAAATAAATTAGCTGAAACTCCTTCAACTCCCTGAGTGATATCATCCTGCCGCTGATAACTTGCCGCAAGTTCCAGACCTGCAATTCCTGTATATTTTACTCTTGCGGTAAATGCAAAATTTTCAGCAGGGGCTTCCGCTACTTTAGTTCGACCTTTTCTGATCAGATAGGCGTTACTCCCGGATACGGGTACATTCAAGCCACTAGTAACCGCTGTGTCAATAGACCAACCTTTAGCGAGGCGAAAATTTATACTGGCACCACCTTCCCACCAGGTTGTTGGGATAATATTTTTTTCTATTGGGTTCCTCTCAACACCATAAAAAGTGGTCGGTTCGTGAGTTTCATTAATAATACCCACAGGTATCAAAAAGGCACCGAAACGGCTGGTGGTATTCTGGCTTAGGTCATATTCGATATAAGCTTGTTCAAGTTCTACTTCACCGGGCTTTCCATCAGCATTGAAGGCATGTTCCAGTTCTAATTCCGAGAAAAAACGCAAATTGTCATCAAATTTGTGGTTAAAAAATAATACAAAACGATGAAAATCCAGTTCATCACCGTCATTGCTATTTTTGTAGTGCAACTCACCATAACCGCCCACTCTCGTGTCGGTCTTTGCTGAATCAGTTTCAGAAGTTTGCTCAACCACTTCGGCCGTGGCCTCAATTTTCTGTTCATTTTCATCAAGGCGTTTTTTTAGTGCATCAAGTTGTATCTGCTGGATCTTAATCAAATGCCTGAGTTCATCCGTTTCTGTAGCCGCTTGTGCCTTCTCTGGCACCACCATCGTGCCGATCACCAATCCAATACAAAGTGATTTTAATATACCTGTTTTTAACATTTTATTCTCCAACCTGTTAGATCGAAAGCTTTACACAAAACTCTCTATGGATTAAATAACAGAGGAGAGTATAGATAAATATTAATCTAAATGCAAATCATTCTCATTAAGATTAAATGAATTTTTCATTCTAATTTTTACATCAGTTACTATTTTTGATCAAAAAGGCCCCGAAAATCGAGGCCTTTTGCACTATTGATACTTTTTAGAAGCTAAACCGAATGCCGGTGTTATATGAACTGTCACTAAAGTCCGTATCTATATCAAAATACCACCCTACGGATTTGTTGAACTTATAGAGTCCCCCTAGTTGAAATAGAGTATCATCACGATAAATAAAATCTACATGATCCAGATTTAGATAATTTACGTCCATTTTAACTTCTAATTTACTGTTGATATTACTACGTAATCCAACAACTACCTGATATCCATTTTCTTTTGATGAAAAAAAATCACCCACGCCAACTTTAGCTTTAACGCCATCCAACTCGGTAAAAAACGTACTATCCGCAGTGATATCCTTCTTATAGCCAATACCAAAAGCTATAACCGTATCTCTGGTTCCAAACCGATTATAATCACCATTAGCATTAAAACCAAATGCCTTTGAGTCCACCGATTGATACTCAGCATTAATAAAGAAGCTCTCATTAAGTTCAAAATTTCCCTTGATTCCAAAGCCATCAAATTTATTTATGCCACCGATATTACTCACGTAACCTATATTTACATAATCAAACGAAGGTGTTTCTGCAAACATGTTGAATGATAACGCCGAAAGTATCGCGCCAACAATAAGTGTCTTTTTCATGATTTATTATTCCTTTTCAAAAAGTTAACTAATGGATTGTTATTAAGGCTAGCTCTATTCATTGCTTGTATCCTCTGGCTCAATACCCTGTCCGGAATCAATTAATAGAGATACCGTAAATAACCCCATAAGTATATAAAGCGTTCTCTGAATATTACCTGAATAGCTTCAAAGAAATGGGTATCTATCCATGAAGAAAAATGGAGACTATTTTTCTTCGAGAGCTGAGCCAAAATCGCCCTCATATTGTGCACTCAGGTAGACAACCACTGCAAAGGCAGCCACATTCTGGGCCATTTCATCGGGAACAATCTTATCCAGCGTATCGTTTGAAGTATGGTGCCAGTCGAAATAGTGGGTGCCATCCTGCTTCAGATCAAAAACCGCCAGACCCTGTGCATGAAAAGGAGAAAAGTCCGGGCCGCCTTCTGCCTTTTTTTCGCCCAGGGTTATTCCCAGGGGTTGTAATATTTTAGCCATAGACACTAT
>DRNA01000143.1 GCA_011322365.1 Aeromonadales bacterium
GCGCGCAGTTTGCGAATATTGCCTGAAATCATCTTCTACCTGTTTAAGTAACCAAACCCTTTGTAATATTTGAAGCATCTTTTTTCTGCCGTGAAACGCCATTCTCACTCTGGTAAACAACGTCTCTAACATTCCGGTCAGCCAAACCTGGTTATTCCGAACTCCAAACCCTTGTCATATCCGGAAGCTGGCCCCGCGAATATAGTGAGTGTTTTGGGTCGCGTAGTCTTATGCCAAGCCTCAAGATCCTTCGACTCCGCTCAGGATGACAACCCTTTTTGCTCGCCACAAAATCGACAATGGCTCCCCTGTCATTCCGAGCCTGTCGAGGAATCTTATGCTGTGCCTCAGGATGACTCACTATTTTTTCTCGAACCTCGAATCTCGAATCTCGCCGGTCGTAGTTTTTTTGATTATACCCATAACTATTGGATAAAGAACTGGTGTATCATAATATTTCTTTAAAAACTCCGTTGATACCCCATGAGACAGTTCCAAAACCTTTCTGAAAAGCTGACTCCAGCCTCGTTTCTACTCTCTATGGTCTTTATTCTGTCATTTACCTTCGGGATCTGGCAGGTACTGCTGAATAACTTTGTTATTGAGCGTGCTCATTTTAGTGGGGTTGAAATTGGTATTTTACAAAGTATTCGTGAAATTCCTGGCTTTTTGGCTTTTACAGCCGTCTTTATGCTGTATATTTTCCGAGAACAGACTTTTGCCATTGTCTCCATTTCGCTGATGACCATCGGCATTGCTGTGACCGGTTTTTTCCCTAATGCAACCGGGTTGTATATCACCACTTTTATCATGTCTACCGGTTTTCATTATTTTGAAACCATGAACAAATCTCTGACTCTACAGTGGATGGACAAATCTGAAACTTCCCATTTTCTGGGTAAATCTATGTCGATAAAAGCATTTGCATCGCTTTCTGCCTATGCACTCATCTGGATAATGATGGATCAATTCAAAGTAGATTATCAGTGGATGTATTTATCTGCCGGTCTGGCTGGCCTTGTGGCAATTATCATCATTGCAAATATCTTTCCCCACTTTAAACAGACATCGGTTCAACATCGCAAACTCATCCTGAAAAAACGCTACTGGTTATACTATGCGTTAATTTTTTTCAGCGGAGCCCGACGACAGATTTTTATGGTTTTTGCCGGTTTTATGATGGTGCAGAAATTTGGATATAGCGTAGGTCAGATCAGTTTACTGTTTATTATTAATTATGTATTTAACTTTCTGTTTGCCGCTAAAATTGGTCATTGGATCGGCGTACTGGGTGAACGTAAAGCACTTCTTATTGAATATATCGGTCTGATTCTAATTTTTAGCGGTTATGCGTTTGCGACTAACGGCACTTTTGCCGCTACACTATATGTACTGGATCATCTGTTTTTTGCCTTTGCTATCGCCATCAGTACCTATTTTCAGAAAATAGCGACCCCGGAAGATATTGCTTCAACTTCCAGTGTGAGCTTTAGTATCAATCATATAGCAGCGGTGATTATTCCGGCACTACTGGGTATTCTCTGGACCTATTCTGCCACCGCGGTATTTATGGTAGGCGTATTCTTTGCCCTGTGTTCATTTGCACTGGCAATGAATATTCCATTCTCACCCGCTGAAGGTAATGAAACTCGGCATCTGGAAAAACGCTCATCGCCGTTATGAAGAAGGCTGCCCCGTCATGGTGATTTATGGTGAAATGGCCGCCATTGCAACGGCCATCTGTTGGTCGATTTCGGTCATGCTATTTCGATACCTTGGCACCAATTTCACACCATTAACATTAAATTTATGGAAGGGATTATTAGCCAGTTCTGGATTGGGGATAGTTTTATTATTCACCAATGTTACCTACTTCCCACAATCTAGCGAAATAGTATGGCTGCTCCTGAGTGGCGCCATCGGCATAGGCATTGGTGATACTGCTTTTTTCTCAGCATTGAACCGCATGAGTGAAAGCTCAACTTTGTTGCTCACTGAAACTCTGGCACCTGTTTTAACCGCACTGCTGGCCATGCTATGGCTGGCTGAATGGCTTTCAGTATGGCAATGGTTGGCGATGGCGATTATCTTATTCGGTGTCGATCTGGTGATCCGCTCTCGCAAAAAAGGTACACAACATTTTGAGGTCAGTTTTTCCGGATTGAATTTTGCTGCTCTTGCTGCACTTTGTCAGGCTATAGGTGCAGTTATCGGTCGCGATGTTCTGACGCATTCAGCTATAGATTCCATCTCCGCGAGTTTGCTGCGTTTATTGGGTGGATTAATTACCGCCAGTCTAATTATCCTGTTCAGCGGGAAATCTTTTTTACCCAAACAGGCCGGCCAACTCAGCACCTGGAAAATTCTGGCCAAAGCCACTTTCTTTGGTACCTTTCTGGCAATGATTTTTCAAACCTTATCATTCACCTATGCCCCTGCCGCCATCGTACAGGCATTATTTGCCAGCAGCATTATCTTCACACTTCTGCTATCCTGGTTTAATGGACAGCAAATAACCAGAAATGCCTTCGTAGGCAGTTCCATTGCCGTGGTGGGTGTGTTTTTAATGATGTTGTTTTAGGACACATTTAGTTTTTTATAGGCGAAACACTGAATTCCACAAATATTCTGGCTCGATAGATTACTTCATCAAATGTCTGAGGTGGTGGTTTTCTATAGGTTGCTTCATCATTTCTACGTCTTGAACTTTTTCCTGAAATTCTTGAACCTGTTACAATTATTCTTTTAGAAAAATCCTGGGACGGATCCGTTGCAAACAAATCTAACTGTGTATCACCAAACCTGACAGGAATTAATTTGATATGGAGAACTTTCTCATAATATTCTTTCTGCTTCATTACATCATCTAAAGCCTTTTGTTTGACTTTTTCTTCAAACTCGGTTTTTTTGGTATGCTCATATTCGGTTCCAGATAACTGTATTTCAGGATGTTGATCAGTAACAGTTGCCACAGCCTGCATTTGATCAGATGTATAAATCCCGACCGCCAGACGATTGACGATCTCATAGCTTTTGGGTTGTTTTCCAAACCAACCAAATTGTGGTGATGTGGAAAATTTTGAGGTGTTTATGTCAGTTGGTTTGATTCCTACATCAATAAAGGTCTGAATTACTTTATTCTTCAGGGTGGTATTTAAATTCAGGGCATCTGCCAATTTTTTTGCTTTTGTGGTAATAATCAAATTAATAATCGCCTTATCAGAAAATGCCGTCGCCTTTCCCTCACCCTTTAAAGTCACAATACTACCCTGTGGATGAAGAAAAAGTTGTAATTCAGAAGGTGTTCCTTTTATTTCCGGTTCAGCATTGGCAAAGAGTCCATTTAAAGCCAAAAACATCAAAATAAACTGGTAACGTAGTCCCTGCTTCATTTAGTTTTCCTCTCTATTATATCAAGATTTTAATTATTAAATATTTATTGAGTCTGCAAACTAATATTGTTGTTATTGAATTTTTCAGCCCGTAATTTTATCGCTTGAAGACTTTGCTTCAGATCTCTTTTCTGAATATAGCGGGTAATAAATTGGGGGGTGAAAAAATCCGGTTTGATATCAGCATGAAAACTAAGAAAAATACCGCCATAACTTTTATCATAATCAAGCTGCCAATTTCCCTTGTAGACAACAAAATCACCTTTAAGCTGTTCAAAAAAAATTTTATCACAGAACTCTTCCGTCACTTTTAAGGTTATCTGCGAAGTTTTGTTAAAAAATAATACTCCTGTTCTGGCTTTTTGAAATACCGTAGTCTCAGCGCCCTTATTCTTTATGATTCGGCTTTCGAGCATATGAGGCACAAATTCATCCAGTTTTTCATAGTCGGTCAGGGACTGCCAGACATATTCAGGTAAAGCCGCAATAAAAATTTCGCCTTTTACAGCAATGACTTTATGCTGTAGTTTTTGCAAACGAACTAAAACATCGCCCTTAAACAACTTTTGTTTTTTCTGCTGTAACAAATCATTTTCAGAATTTTTTTTAGTGTATGATGTTGCTGTAGCAGGCCACAAAAGCACAAATAAACAGGCAGTTATGCGGATTAAGTTCATATTGACTTCTTAACAGACCTCAAAATGGTATCATTTAAACTATCATAATTTTTTGAAAAAGTCCCATATTTCTCTGGCCGCATTAATGTCATGACTGGCTATGCCAACATTAATTATTTTTCTCATAAAAAAACCATTAGGTGTCTTTTCATTGGGCCAGCGATGCCCGCCATTGATGATTTTATAATATATCAAAGGCTTCTGACATTTCCTGAATACCATTTTTTCAACACTTGTGCCATCCCTTTTAGCTGTATCTATCCTGGTAGTGAAGAACGCATCACTACAACCATTATTCTGTTGCCATTTTTTTAAGGTATTTTTAATACCAATATGTGTACCACGTACTTCAGAAGAATTTACCGGATTAACCACCTTGCCATTATCCAGAAAAGCGGTATCTTTATCACCGAATATAAACAATATGGGTAAAGGTTTTTCTGTAACACATTTTCTGGCTAACGCGGTGGTTAAGGTGGCAGCAACAATGGCCGCCCCTTTTATCCAGTCAGTATGTTCACAGGCTATTCTCAATGACATTACACCACCATTTGATATCCCACTAATAAAAATTTTATGCAGATCGATGGGTAAAGATGCTTTGAACTTTAGCTGTCGTACCAGGTTTTTAAAGAATTTCACATCATTAATTGACGTGTCCAAATTGGATCGGCCATCATTCCAGTGTTTATCAATTCCCTGAGGATAAATCGCTATAAAGGCTTTTGTTTCATTACTTAATTGGGAAAATTGAGAAAATCTTTCAAACCTTTTACTGGTCCCTGCCCCACCATGCAGACCAATAATAACCGCTAAATCTTCAGCTTTTTTTTTGTCGATTTCTGGAATATGCAGGCGATATTTACGTTTTCGTCCATCAACTATCAAACAGCCTTCCGAAGATATTCCGGGTTCAACTCTGGCCGTCTGGCAATCCTGTAGCTTTTCTTTTGCGTAACTATTTGGAATAAAATCATTTACTGATAAAAGTAATAACAGTATGAAAATCCAGCTCTTTCTCATATTAATATTCCTTATCGCTATCATTAATTTATTTTTCTACAATTCGAGGTCGAACTTCTCTTTTGGCAACTTTTTGTAGCGTAATCTCTGTGATACTGGCAACTAACACAAAGCCTGTTAGAATGAGGGCAACTTTGTCTGAAGTCTGGCTGACATAAATAAAGGCTAATACCATTGCTGTCAGGCAGGTGATTACAGCTAATAAAACCAGAATAAATGAAGCACCGGTTTTTTTAATAAGTTTCAGGTGTCCGATATGTGTCATGGCATGTACAAATAAAATAGAAATAGAACCAATAGCTGCAATTTCAGCCAGGTTAAATAATAGAGCCAACAGGATAATTAGCACACCTCCTACAATGATTCCCTCACGACTGTGACCAACGGACTTAGCGAATGCTTTCGGTAGTTCTCCATCACGGGCCAATTGATAAGTAACATTAGTCACTGCGTATAAACTGGCATTGATCGCCGATGCAGTTGCAATTAATGCCGTAATAGCAACCACGGTAAAACCGATATGGCCAAATATGGGCAGTGCTGCTTCTGCAAGAGCAAAATCTTTACTGGCAATGACTTTAGCCGTTGAAAGGTTACCAAACACAGCAAATGAAATAGCCACATACAAAACCATCACTAATAAGATTGAAATCATCATTGCTCTGGGTAAATTTTTTGCAGGATCGGGCATATCTTCAGCGGTATTGGTAATGACTCGAAAACCTTCATAGGCAAAGAAAGTGATCGCCAGAGAGAAAAATATATCCTTTGGGGGCGGATATAGATCAGGAGAAATTAATTCAGGTTTTAAATAATAGATTCCTGCAACAGAAAATGCACACAATACCAGAAATTTGATACCTACGATAAAGCGTTCCCAGACAGCAACTTCAGCAGCACCTTTTAAATTTACCAGCACAAAGAAAACTACAATACCAACGGTAAATATATGGTGCATCACCTGTGTTTGTAGATCCGGAGCAAAAAATGTGACGGCATAGTTACCAAAGGCTTTAGCAACCAGACTTAAAGATACAACTGCTGAAAAAAATAGCATAATACTCATACTACCGGTAAAAAATCCAATACCATATGCTTGAGATAAATATTCTACAATCCCACCTGCAGAAGGGTACCTTGCCCCGAGCTTGCCCATAGAATATCCACTTAATAATGCTATGAAACCACCAATAATAAATGAAATATAAACTGCACTACCGGCAATAGCACTGGCTTCACCCATCAAGGCGAAAATCCCGGCACCCACCATTGCACCAATTCCCATAGAAACGGCTGACCATAAACCTATTGGTTTTTTATTTTTTTGCATGTTTTCAATGTCCAGTTATTTTTCTCGGCGGGCTATTTTAGCATTTATGGCTAGATAAAAGAATGTTAAACTGAAGCTAACTCTCCAGAGAGATTATTGTCCTTTATGAATGTCATTGATTTAAAGCTTGCGCAGGCACCCGAATTATTTGTGCAGTCTCTACATGAAACTGGCTTCGGCATACTCGATAATCATCCCATCAATCAAAAATTAGTCGAGTCCATTTATCACGATTGGCTACAATTTTTTAATAGTCACGAAAAACAACTTTATTTATATAATAAAGACACGCAGGATGGATTTTTTCCTGCCAGCATTTCCGAGAAAGCAAAGGGTTTCCAGGAAAAAGATCTTAAGGAATTTTATCATGTATTCCCCTGGGGTCAGATCCCACCATCTCTCAAAGATAAAGTATTGGAGTACTATGATTCCACGGCTGAATTTGCTGCCCGGTTACTAAACTGGATTGAGGAATTTAGCCCGGATGCAATTTCATCCAGATATTCTGAACCTCTGTCAAGTATGATAAAAGATACCCCAAAAACGGTTTTAAGAATCCTGCATTACCCACCACTCTCGGGAAATGAAAAACCCGGAGCTGTTCGTGCTGCAGCCCATGAGGATATTAATTTAATCACCCTTCTGCCAGCTGCTAATAACCCGGGGTTACAGTTAAAACTAAAAAATGGACAATGGATCGACGTACCTTGTAATTTCGGCAATTTGATCATTAATATTGGTGATATGCTCCAGGAAGTCTCTGAAGGTTATTTTCCATCCACTTCTCATCGTGTTATTAATCCCCAGCAGAAAAGACAAAATCAGTCTCGTATTTCGCTGCCTCTATTTGTTCACCCCAGAGATGAAGTGGTACTCTCTGAACGCTATACTTCAGGCCAGTATCTGGATGAAAGACTGAAAGAATTAGGGGTGAAGTAGGCTGAAATTTATCAATTCAGTGCATTTTCCATGAATATTTGAAGTTGAACTTCAAATATTCATGGAAAATGAGCAGGTTGCTGTAGTGATAAACCTTCTATTTTTATAACTGTTCAGGATCCTGTAATTTATCCGTGGTAATATTATCTCATGCTGAAAAAAACTACTGTTGCCATTTCAGAAGTCAATCGTAGCCATTATTCTACTAATGGCAGGGTACTGAATAACGATCAGGTTGTGGTAGAAGAACCCTTGCAAATCAGTTTAGTCTGGCATCAGGATGATCAGGAACTTGAAGAAATTTTAACCATCACCATGCGAACACCGGGGGATGATTTCAATCTTGCAACCGGCCTGCTTCAGGCAGAAGGGATTATCCGCTCAGCCACAGATATTGATTCATTTGAATTAGAAAAGAATCAACTTCAGATCACGTTAAAATCCGGTCTTTTACCGGATCTGGACACACTTAACCGCAGGCAGATTTCGCAATCATCCTGCGGTATTTGCGGTAAGACGTCCCTGTCAGCCATTGAAATTAACCATCCACCCGCTATGCCAGAAGTTGCTCATTTTCTCAATCCGTTGATGGTCCAACATCTACCGCAAACCCTGCGTCAACACCAACCCCTATTTGAGCAATGTGGCGGTATTCATGGTGCAGCACTGTTTAATAAATCAGGACAACTCATCCACTGCGCTGAAGATGTGGGGCGTCATAATGCACTGGATAAATTATTAGGCCATCAACTCAATCAGCAAAAAACCCCGGATGGCACCGAAATGATTCTATTAAGTGGTAGAGCCAGTTTCGAACTGGTTCAAAAAACCGTCATGGCGGGGTATGCTGTATTAATGGCGGTGGGAGCACCGTCTTCCCTGGCTATTAAAGCAGCGCAACGGTTTAATTTAACCCTTATCGGCTTTGTTAACAATGAGTCAATGAACGTGTATACTGGTGAGTGGCGCATAAAAAAAGCTCATCACGGAGAGTAAAATTGTCAAAAAATATCGGGCAGTTATCACGACGAAAAGGCTTACAGAAAAATCTGTTCGAACAGATCAGCCAATTGTCACAAAAACAGGGGGACTCCCTGGAAGCTGAAAAAGCCATCAAAGAACAGGCAAAACAGTTTCTGATAGGTGAAGCCACTGTCTATGGTGCCGCTTCTTTTTATGACTTTATTCTCGGGGAAAATGCTACTAAAAAAGCCTATGTGTGTAATGGCACTTCCTGTATTTGTGCAGGCACACAGAAAAATGTTTCAGAAACCCTTGAAAACTATTTTTCGTCTGATGATATTGGCCATGTAAACTGTCTTGGCCGCTGTCATGAAAATAGTGCCTTTCAGATTTCAGGCAAAAACTATTCCGGTAATGATCTCAGGTATATTGACCCTATCATTAATCAGCATACCGATTCCGCTGAAATTCTGCCCGGCTCAAGTAAACTGGAACAATCCATTTTATTGTCAGCCCCTGAAAACATTTCACACTATTATCAAAGCTTAAGTCAGTTTATCCAGAGCGGCAATGAGCAGCAACTCCTCAGTCTCATTATCGATTCAGGTCTGCGTGGTCGCGGCGGTGCAGGATTTCCTACGGGGATTAAATGGCAAGCCTGTTATGAGTCAGTCTCTGATGAAAAATATATTGTCTGTAATGCCGATGAGGGTGATCCCGGTGCTTTTAGTGATCGCTATCTGCTGGAAAAAAATCCCCATGGGGTATTATTTGGTATGCTGGTGGCAGCCTGGATCTGTAAGGCTCAATATGGCTTTTTATATATTCGTGATGAGTACCCGGAAGCTATTACTGCCTGTGAAAAAGCTATCCAGCAATTTACTCAGCTTAAGCTTGAATTTGGGAACAGCTTTAATTTTCAATTTAAAATTATTCGAGGTGCCGGTGCTTATATTTGTGGCGAAGAAACTGCGCTTTTAAATTCTATTGAAGGGCAGCGTCCGGTGGTTTCAGTGCGCCCCCCCTTCCCCACCAAGCAAGGTCTTTTTGCCCAACCCACAATTTTAAATAATGTAGAAACCTTTGCCAGTATTCATTTTATTTTAAATAATGGCACAGAATCGTTTAATAAAATGGGGCGAGGAAAATCAACGGGTAGTAAATTAATTTCACTGGATAGTAGTTTTAATCATCCCGGCGTTTATGAAGTCGCCATGGGCACACCGCTGACCGATATCGTTGACATTATTGGAGGGAGATTTTCCCGACCAACTAAAGCCCTACACATTGGCGGCCCGCTGGGAGGACTGGTACCCATCCCGAAAATTTCCGATCTCACACTGGATTTTGAATCCTTTCAGCAACAGGGTTTTCTGCTCGGTCATGGCAGTATCATTGGTATTCCCGAGAGCATGCCCTTAATGGACTATGTACAGCATTTATTTGAATTCACCGCCGAAGAATCCTGCGGCAAATGTTTTCCCTGCCGACTGGGCGCTACCCGAGGCGTAGAAATGTTTCAACAAGCTCTTAATAACACCCACTCACTAAATAAGACATTATTAGAGGATTTATTGGATACCATGGAAAAGGGTTCTCTTTGTGCTCTCGGTGGTGGTGTGCCTTTGCCTGTCAAAAATGCACTGCAATGGTTCCCTGAAGAATTTTCTGCTTATTTTGAAGACAGGAAAAACTTTGAGTCTAACAGCGGAAGCACAGAGAATCAAAAACACAATGGAGTACGTATCTTATGAGCCCATTAGATCGTCCTTTAACACAACATTCTGATAAAAAATCAGCCCTGAATACTATAGCCTTTTTAAACGGTAAACCTTTTGAAATCAACTCGGGCGAATCCATATTGGAGTTCGCCCGACGTGTTGAATTACATATCCCCACACTCTGCGATGATCCGCGACTGGAAGCCTCTGGCTCCTGTCGGATCTGTTCGGTTGAAGTGGCACTACGTAAAGATGGCCCGGTAAAAACTATGGCCTCCTGCCATACGCCGGTTACTGCAGGTATGCATATTTATACTGACTCAGACAGCGTACAAAAACTGCGTAAAAACATCGTTGAACTGGTGCTGACCGATCATCCTCTGGATTGTCTTACCTGCGAAGTCAACGGTAATTGTCAGCTCCAGGATGTGGCCGCAGAGGTGGGTATTCGTGAGGTCAGGTACGCCAAAGGTGCCGACCATTTGCATTATGAAAAAGATCAGTCCCATCCTTATATGCGCTCGGATTTATCCAGGTGCATTAATTGCTATCGTTGCGTCAGAGCCTGTGATGAGATTCAGGGTGAATTTGTACTCAGTGTAGCCGGACGCGGTTTTGATTCCAGAATTATCAAAGGACAGGACAGTAGTTTTAATGACTCGGTTTGTGTTTCCTGTGGTGCCTGTGCTCAGACCTGTCCTACTGCGGCCATCTCTGATGTTTTTCAGTCAAAATCAACACAGGCTCAGAAAAAAATTCGTACCGTTTGTTCCTATTGTGGCGTGGGATGTAACCTTGAAGTAGCGGTTAAAGATAATAAAATTTTATCCATTACCGCACCGATAGATGCAGAAGTTAATGCTGGTCACACCTGTTTAAAAGGACGCTATGCCTGGCGTTTTTATAACCATCCCGATCGCCTCACTCATCCACTGATTAAAAAACAGGGAGAGTTTGTCAAAGCCAGTTGGCAGGAGGCTTATACTTTAATCAAAAATAAGCTACAAACATTGACTGAACAATTTGGTGCCGATGCCATCGCCGGGATTTCCTCATCACGCTGTACCAATGAAGAAAATTATCTGATGCAGAAAATGATGCGAGCGGTGATCGGTACTAATAATATTGATTGTTGCGCCCGTGTCTGTCACTCCCCCACTGCCTATGGAATGCAGCAAAGTTTTGGTACCGGTGCGGCCACCAACTCCATTGCCGATCTCAAACTTACTGAATTTATTATGGTGATCGGCGCTAATCCCACCTCAGCGCATCCGGTTACCGGTGCAAAAATAAAACAACTTTTGATGAAAGGTATTCCGTCCATTGTGATTGACCCGGTTAAAACGGAACTGGCGCGATATGCACGTTGGCATATTCAATTACGACCGGGCACGAATCTGGCGGTGCTGAATATGATGGCCTACTACATCATTGAAGCGGGTATGGAGGATGCAACATTTATTGATAATCGCTGTGAAGCTTTTGAAGATTATAAACAACAACTGAAAACTATTGATATTGATGTACTGGAAAAAGTATCCGGTGTGGATAAGAGTCTGATTAAAGAAACCGCACTGGCTTATGCAAAAGCGAATTCTGCAATGAGCTTTCACGGCCTGGGTGTTACCGAACATTCTCAGGGCAGTAAAACCGTGATGAGCATTGCTAACCTGGCCATGCTCACGGGCAATATCGGTCGACCCGGTGTGGGGGTTAATCCACTTCGCGGGCAGAATAATGTTCAGGGTGCCGCCGATATGGGATGTCAGCCCCATCAGGGTGCCGGTTATCTGCCAGTAGAAGATACTGAAAATCATCACTATTATTCAAATTTTTATGATGTAGAAGTACCGGAAAAATCCGGTTATAAAATACCGGAAATGTTTGATGCCGCCCAATCCGGGCAATTAAAAGCCCTGTGGATCATGGGTGAAGATGTTGTGCAAACCGATCCTAATCAGCAGCATGTGGTCGCCAGTCTGGAAAATCTGGATTTTCTGGTAGTACAGGAAATTTTTATGTCGGAAACTGCAAAAATGGCCGATGTCATCCTCCCCGGCAGTTCCTTTCTGGAAAAAAACGGTACTTTCACTAATGGCGAAAGAAGAATTCAAAAAGTGCAGGCGGTGGTAGAGCCACTAAAGGGTTGTAAAACTGATGGACAGATATTAATCGAGATGATGCAGTATCTCGCTTCAAAAGCTGTGGGTCATATGCAGGAAAACTACGATGCTGCAAAAGTGCTGGAAGAAATCTCACAGGTAGTGCCCTTTTTTAAAGGCGTAAAATGGCATGAACTTGGCGAAACAGGTAAGCAGTGGCCGGTACTTGAAGATGGTCAGGATACCAAAATCCTCCATCAGCAATCATTCAAACGAGGCAAAGGGGCTTTCCATTTTTATGCCTTTGCTGAATCAGACGAACTGGTAAAAAATGAAAAAAACTTTCCCTATATCCTCACTACCAGCCGCGCATTAGA
>DRNA01000144.1 GCA_011322365.1 Aeromonadales bacterium
CCGGGGAATGAGAAAGGTGAAGTGGTTTCACTGACTATCAAATACAGCCCCTATGTTATTGGTGATGGTAAAAGTACGCTGGGTGAACTGGTGGACAAGGATAACAGAGCGAAACAGTTACTGGAGATTTATCAGCACCGACATATTGATAACTGGCAACAGGTTATCGCAAAAGATGAGCCCTATCGTCTGGTATTTTCTGCAAGTCACTGTAGAGGCGCAGTATTTGAAGACGCATGCCACCATATCACACCAGAATTAACCCGAGCTATTGATGAGTTGATGTCTGATTTGCCCGAATTTTATTATGGTCGCCTTGATGCAAAATATTCTAGTTTACAGGATTTAAAAAGTGGTGAAAATATAGAAGTTGTAGAGATAAATGCTGCCAGTGCCGAGTCAATCCATATCTGGGATAAAAATACAACCCTGTTTACAGCAATTAAAACTTTATTATGGCAGTACCGCACTCTTTTTCAAATCGGCCATGAAAATAGAAAAAAAGGCTATAAAACACCTGGTATAAAAAAGATTTTACAACATTGGCTCAAAGAACGCTCGTTAACTAAATATTACCCGGATACCGATTAAATGGTTATGAAGATTTCTCATCCATTAAACATTCCCATTCAAAATAACTGGCTCAATCGACAGGTTTGTAAGTTTACCAGGCTGGATGGTTTGCGCGAAATATATGATGACTGGCTTGAATATCATCAGCAGGATACACATCCAGAACAGAATGCCAGTCAGGGGAAAAGGTTGCTGGAATTTGGTTTAAAACATATGAATGTCAACATTGACTGGGTGCATGAACAACGACTAAACACGATACCGCTGTCAGGCCCTTTATTGATTGTAGCCAATCATCCATTAGGTGGTCTGGAGGGTATGTTATTAGCCAATGCCTTATTAAAAATACGACCCGATGTAAAAGTTTTGACTAATGAAATGTTATTAAAATTTCCTGAATTTTCAGATATTTTCATCGGAGTAGATGTACTGAATAACAATAGCGTAAAAAAGAATAGACGGGGGATTAGAAAAGTGACCCAGCACCTGGCCAATCAGGGGGCACTATTAATTTTTCCAGCAGGTACCGTGGCTGGAATGGATTTAACAAATAGTAAAATAATTGATAGACAATGGGATGAGATAGTGGGTCGCTTAATGCAAAAATACCGCTGCCCCTGTGTTCCATTTCTGGTGAAGGAGCGCAACAGCAAGTTATTTTATTTAAGTGGGCACATACATAAACGACTGCGAACGGCCTTACTCGGCAGAGCCATGTTGTCTAAAAAAAATCAACGCATAAAAATTGTGGTAGGAGAAAGCATTAGTTATAAGGAAATTGAACCCTTATCAACCGCCCGAAAAGTAACTGATTACCTTCGATTTTGCTGTGAAATAATGCAAAAAAGTGTTGAAAATGACATTGAACAGCCTCCTCAGGCATCTGAGGTTAAAGCAGATATTGTTAAGCCAGAAATTTTAGCACGGTTACAAGTATTAGAATCCTATCGGGTGTTGAAAAAAGGTGATTTCAGTGTCTATTGTGCACCCTATGAAAAACTGGGCTGCATAATGGAGCAAATTGCTATTAGTCGGGAAAAGACGTTCAGGGCTGTAAATGAAGGTACCGGACAGGAACTGGATAACGATCGTTTTGATCGCTATTACTGGCATTTATGGATCTGGGATGATGAAGCTCAAAAACTGGTGGGAGGTTATCGACTGGGGAAAGTGGATGAAATTGTAAAGCAATCCAGTATTGATAATTTATACAGTAATTCACTCTATCATTATAATGAAAATTTTGCACAGAGTTTAAAACATGCAGTTGAAGTTGGGCGATCTTTTGTCAGCCTGGAATACCAAAGACATAGTAAAGCACTGGATCTGTTATGGCGAGGTATAGGTGCCTTTATGGTGGCAAATCCTGATTATCACACGCTGTTCGGCTGTGTTAGCATCTCTAAAGATTATTCCAGTTTGGCTCAGGCATTTCTGGCTGAATCATTGCTAAAGCACTTTAATGCTAAAGAAGAATATGTCAGCAGTGTACAGGCTAAAAAACCTCTGTTAGTAAAAGAAACGCCATGGTCTGACAACTTGATTAATATGCTATCAAATGTGCCCATTATTAATAAATTGCTCGGTAGAATTGATGCGGGTAAAACCATCCCCATTCTTATTAGACATTATCTTGCACTTAATGGGAAATTTGCCTCATTTACAGTAAATGAAAATTTCAACCATTCTCTGGATGGTTTAATTATTGTAGATTTGCGTATTACGCCAGAGAAATACTTAATTCGTTATCTAGGTAAACAAGGTGCAGAAGATTTTATAAAAAGATGGGAGATGTATGAAAGCGTTGCTTAAGGCTACACGGTCCTCTTTAGAACAGATCCAGCTTATTGTGGAGATGATCGAAGAGGGGCAGAAAGAGACAAATGAGAATATTTATGCCGAATCAGGAATAGGGCGTCATATACGGCATGTTACCGATCATTTTCTGGCTTTGAAAAATGGTCTGGATAATTTGTTAGTTAATTATAATCATCGACATAGAGACTCATTAATCGAAACCAGTTTAAAGGAGGCCAGGGCGATACTAGTTTATTTACAGGACTGGCTTTCAGCTATAAATTCAGAAAATTTACAACTCGTGATCAAATCTGAGATAAATTGTGAAAAGGAAGAGAGTGTAAAAATATTTTCTAGCATTGAAAGAGAACTACTTTACCTGATTAATCATACTATTCATCATGCAGCGTATATCAAGCTGCTTTTACAACACTATCAAATTAACCTTCCAGATGAAATTGGTATTGCACCAGGTACAGCGACCTATTTCAGGCAGGTGGCAAAAGACAAGATTGAAACCACCTTACAATCATCATAGCTCATGTGTACCCTATCAATATTTAACAATAAAGATGAAATTATAGTCACCATGAATCGTGATGAACATCGTCAAAGAGAAGAAGAAAATCGGTTAATACTCAACCATAAAAATAGTAGCAAAATTAAAATCGTTTATCCTGTTGACAAGCTGGCTGGTGGTAGTTGGTTTGGTGGTAATGAACACGGTGTGGTACTGGCCTTACTTAATCGTTACCAGGATTCTGTGAGTGAAAATAAAGCGACCAGAGGAGAGATTATTCCATTATTATTAGGTTGTGAAGATATAACACATATTCTTAGTCAGCTAGATACTCTGAACACGCGACGTTATAATCCTTTTGATCTGATTATCGTCACTTCTAATAGTAGTTATTGTTTTAGCTGGAATGGGGAAAGTACTCAACTAACTGCATTGGATTTGGAAAAGCCCTATTTTATCAGCTCTTCATCGGTGGATAGGGAGGCTGTACTCTCATGGCGACAAAGGTTTTTTTCACGGCTGATTAAAGAAAAATATCCTGATAAAATATCCGCAGTTCAGATTTTGAAAAATATCCATTTACAACAACTGAAAACGGATAAAAGCAAATCTATTTTTATGTCCAGAGATCATAGCCACACTAAAAGTATCTGTCAGGCGAGAATATCCAGGACAGATTTAAACTTTATATATTACCCACAAAAAAGCTTAAAAAAATTAAGACAGTCTGAAATCATAGACGATTTTCAGACAATAATCCTTAAGATGACTCCCTGATTAACGGTATTGTCGTAGATACCACCACTCAAAAAAACGTTTGGCATAATGCAATAATTTAGAAGAGAAAAGGAGTTTTCTTTTTTTATTTCTGAATATCAGTATGCCTTTATCCAGCGTGTCTACAATACAGATAAGTTCGGCTTTAAAAGTAGCATTTAAAGGTTTTCCTTCAAGATCAGCCAACAGGTTCCGGGCTGAAGTGGCCGCCTGTAAATCGGCCATATGCGCCTGTTTTGGCATCCAGTCAGGGCCTGGAAAGCTACCAGAGTCCCCTGCTACGTAGACTCTTTCGAGGCCCGTTACGCGGGTATGAGCATCCGCTATTATCATCCCTCCCTCAGACAGCGGTAAGCTGGTATTTTCAAGCCATTTTGGACCGGTTAATCCGGGCATGAATAAGATCAAATCTGTTTCAAAATCTGTTAATTCCGTAACAATACGATTGGATTCAAATCGAACCATTTTAGAACCAAGTTGAGTCGATATGTCACGTTTTTTCATCTCATTTAATATTTCTGTAACCGCTTTTTCACCGAGTCTTTTTCCGGGTTGAGGAGCTGGGCTAAAAAAAATGAGATTAAATTTATCGCGTCGCTGCTGCCGGCGTAACAAAGTGTCAATACCAAATAATAATTCGAACATGGGGCCGCCTCGCATGGCTGTAGGCTCTTTAGGATTGCCACCAAAGCCTACGGCAATTGTTCCCGAAGTCAGGGTTTTAAGTCTCTGTTTGATTTGTTCGGCAGCGGGAATTCCTTCACAGAGCGTAATGGCGTGCTCAATGCCGGGGAGTTTTTTTATAAAACGGCTTCCGCTGGCTATTATCAGGGCATCATTGTTAACCTGTTGATATTCATTATTATCAGTATAAACAAGACGGCCATCCTTGCTGAGTCCGGTGACATGGGCTGCAATAAACTGGAGTTGATAGCGTTTCAGAAAGGGTTCGAGTGGAAAAATTAGATCAGCAGATTTTCGCAGGCCGGATGGGATCCAGATAAGACTGGGAAGGTAAATAAATTCAGCTACCGGGGCGATAAGAGTAATGTGTACGGCAGGCTGTTTTTTTCGTAAAGACCTGGCCGCAGTCAGGGCGGCAAAACCCGAGCCAATAATTGTAATCCGTTGTTGTACCATGCTGGAATCACCTCTGTCAGTCGATGGAGCTATTTTAATATTAGAAAAGACTAATGTAAAGGGCGTTTAAGCGACTTATGCATTTGGAAAGCTGTGATCAGGCGAGATAAGCTCCAATCATGAGTGTTAACACTAACCCTACACTGGTAAGAAGTAAATAAATAATGCCCAAAGCGAATGTTTTGCTAATAGTCATTACCCAACCTTGTTGGTAGAAACGTTTGGTTGCGATAAAAATATAAGCAATAATCCATAGAATTATGAGTATATTAATCCAGTCCATCATCTCATAAAGCACACCGGCTCCGGTGAAAGTTGCCATTTTAATGCTGGATTGCATTGCTTCCAGGCTAATATCAATGAGCATGACAAGATAAATAAAGCTATGATTGTGCAAAGAAAAAATAAGATGCTCAACATAATACCGTTTTGAAAATAGATAGAAAAATTTAGAAAAAATAGCGAAAACCGGTAATATGATAAACATCATGTAGGGAAATAAATTAAAGAATTCATTGATCAAGGGAGATGGATCTTTTTTCCAGCTTTCAGCTTTAGCATTTATTTCATCCATGATCAGATTAAGTTTTCGGTTATCGGTACTGATATTGATAAATTTAGAGCTTGTGAGTTGTTTACTCTGGTCAATAGTTAAACCGTTTTCATTAAGGTGAAAGTAAACCCCCACCTTTTTTTTCTCATTCGTATCTTTATTTTCCTGAGACACATTAGCAGATTTCTGTGCTGAAGCATCTATAAAAGCCTGGGTTATATTTTCGAGATTGCTCTGATCTGTTGTCGGTGAAATAGTATTTGAATTTTTACTTTGATTAGTTGCCAGCGTGGTAGGAACTGCTTTAGTAGTACTTTGTTGTATATTTTCAGGTAAAAAATTGGTGCCACTAGTAGTGAACTGTAAAGTGATGATAAAAAGAATACTGGTGAATAAATAAAGTCGAAAAGGCATTACATAGTAAAACCGCCGACCTTGAATATATTCTTTAGAAAGTTTACCCGGCTGAAATAATAACGGGACAATGGAATGTTTTAATCGGGAATCATAACCAATAACATCATCCAGTACTTCTTTAATCACTTCGCCGAAAAATTTGATCATACTGCGGCTGGATTGGCCACATTGATGACAAAATTGCCCATTTAATTCGATACCACAGTTAGCGCACAGGGGGATAGTCTCCGGGTTTGTGGATTCGATTACCTGCTGTCCAGTTTGATTATTTTTATCCATTGTAGTTTGGGGCATATTGAAATACGTTTTCTATATTATGGATGGTATCATACGATATTGCTCTTGATTGGACAAATTTATGCTATGATGAATGGGTTTCATTATCAGGGAAAGCCGTCACAGGATATTAATAATTGAATAAAAAATGAGGGTAATTTAATGACTGATACTAAAAGCAATATCCCGACCTGGTTCTGGGTGGTAGCTTCACTGGCCCTAATCTGGGATTTAATGGGTGTGATGGCATTTATACAAACCGTGACCATGACACCTGAAACCCTGGCCACTATGTCACCGGCTGAACAGGCGCTATATCAACAAACACCGGCCTGGACGAATATCATTTTCGCCATTGCAACCATTGGCAGCGCGTTGGGTTGTGTTGCTCTACTGTTGAAAAAAGCGTTTGCCAGCATCCTGTTCATTATTTCTTTTATTGCCATATTGATTCAGATGGGATATGCCTTTTTCATTGTGGACTCAACCGCAGGTTTTGGCCCCGGTGGAATCATTATGCCAATAATGGTTATTGTGATTGGTTTTTTATTAATTTTGTTTTCTAAAAAAGCAACTTCAACTGGTTGGATAACATAAAATTTTTCTCGAGCTTTAAAAAGTTAAAAATAGTTTTATCCAGAGCTGCCTTCCCGGCTCGTTTACACGAACTGCATCTGGACTAAATGGATCCAGATTTGCTGAGTTTACATGATAAGCATAATTTTTTTCGAGTAGATTTGCGATGCCAGCTTCAGCATGAAAATTTTTGTTTAATGTCCATTGGCTATAGATATTTAACAAAACGAAACCTGGTGTTTCCTGTGCAACATCGACATCAGGATTAAAGTGCTTTTGTCTTGATGCAAGTATGATTTCTGTACCCAGGCTCCAATTTTGAAGTTGGTAATCAAGGTTTAATTGTGTTTGTAGAGGCGATATTTGCCCGAGGTTACCTTTGTCGCCAATACCTCTGCTATAACTGAGCCCTAAGCTGGACGAAAGGTTGTCAGATATTCGCTTTGAAAGGTCAAATTCAAATCCTTTAATATGAGCATTAATATTTCTATACAGTGTGGCGGAAGCAAAACTATAGCGATCGATGTAATTTTTAATTTCATCCCAAAAAATAGAAACACTCCAATTTGTTGATTCTTCCTGAGAAAATAAAGTAAGTTCGATCTGTTGATGTCTTTCAGTTTTAAGTTCAGGATTCCCAACCCAAAAATTCCCCATCATGTTTCTAGCAAGGTAGAGTTCGGTTGGATCGGGATTTCGACTGGATAAACTAAGATTGGTGCTTAATTGAAGGCTGGATGACAATTGGTTATCCAGGCCTAGCACTAATCCCGGATTAGTGCTTTCAGTGGAAGGTATGCCCAGATTAGCGAATCCATAAAAGTTTTGGTAAAGATTGACAGGAGTTGCGTTGCCCATCATCCCGGTTATTGTAGTTGCTGTTGATGCTTTAGACTTAAATTTATCCAGACGTAAACCTGTACGCAGTTGTGAAAAATAATTTAATGTGTAATTCCATTGGATAAATCCTCCGAACAATCTTTGTTCAACTTCAGGCCACAGAAGAGAAGTGACGTTATCCAGGGTACCATCTTTTCCCAAATCCTGGTAAAGAATGGCATTTTTATTATTAGCCAGGAAATCGATACCGAATGTGATATCGCTCTGGGATAAAGATATTTTAGAAATAAGCTTCCCACCCCAGGTATCTGATGATGTTAATGTGGCCATACCATTTGGCATAATATTTCTATTTCTGACACTGTAGTTATTCATTAGATGGTCAACATCACCTCTGAAAATATTGATCTTGAGGTAATCGATTATTCCTGCATCAAATTCATACTGCCATTTTGCTTTAAAGGATTTCGAGTCTGCAAAGACTGCATCCATGCCATTGCCAGGATAGAGACTTTCACCATTATTCGATGCCTCTAATGAGAATTCCATATATTGATTGGGAGTAAGATCCAGACCAGATATCAACCCCCAACTATCTGACTTAAAAGCTGACGCGACTGTCTGACCACGCCCATCATCATAATTACCACTACTTTTGTTAGAAGCAAAAACACGTAAATAGCCAGTTTCAGTACCCATTGCAATATCAGCAGCATTAGTGATCATTTCTGAGTTACTTATATAACCTGTCGAAAGTTTACCTTGATAATGATTATCATAAAATATCGGCCGTTGGTGCTCAAAACGAATAGTGCCACCGCTTCCACCTGCTCCGTAAATAACTGAACGGTTACCTTTAATCACAGTGACCCTGTCAAAACTGTCAAGACTTATATAAGTTGTTGGAGGATCCATTCTTCCAGGGCCTGCTGAGAACTGAAATGCACCGTCAGTTATCACATTAATCCTTCTTTGACTTTGACCACGGATAACAGGTTCAAAGCCTCTTCCTCCTCGTCTCAAGGCAGTCATCCCTGTTACTGAACGAAACATTTCACCGGTATCGTAGAGTGGTTTTGTTAAGGCTGAATCGCTACTTATTTCAACCTCATTGTTTGTTACAATTTTCTTATCGACAACTTCTATGACATTAATGAGTTCAATTTCGAGATCATGATTGACCTGTTTTACTGTTTTGTTAGCCGCCATTAACGGAAGAGTAAAGAATGAGAGTAAAAATATATGGGTAAAACTACAATCAGGTTTGCTCACTGGATTTCCAGAGTAGATAAGAAAAAGTTGTAAAAAATTATAGTGGAAGGCACAATGAATTAAATGTGACGTGGCGTCGCAGTTATTAGTAAAAACTAATATGAGATGAATTGGAAAGAATGGTTATACCCGTTCTACTTGAAGATGCATGATTTCAGCAAGAGAAGAAGTGCACAGATTCAAGGCATAAAAGTGAAGTGTTAGTTATTCTAACTTGAACTTTTATAACGCGGAAGATGTGCGCTTATCCTCTTGCCCTATGGGAGCTCAGACGGGAAGCCAGCGCTGCGTTGCAACTTTTGCTAAGGTAATAAACATTAGCTGCAAGTTGCGCCTTGCTCTGACATCCCGTCTGAACTCTGAAACAGGCATCTTCAAGTAGATCGGGTATATACCCATAAAGAGGAGGTTAGTATGAACACAAGTTCATTTAAAAAAATGGTTTCAGCTTTTGTGGTTATTGTTTGCATTGTCCCCTACTTTGCAGCAGCTAGCTCGTCTCACTGTGCCCCAAATGAAATATACATTGTACGTCATGTTGAAAAATTGATTATAGCCGGTGAGCGTGATCCTGATTTATCTCCATTGGGTTATCAACACGCCAGAGCACTGGATGAAAAGTTGAAAACAATCAAATTCGATCGTGTTATGGCGACCCAATATAAACGAACTCAGCTCACAGTCAAACCGATAGCTAAAAGGAACTTGAAAAAATTAGCTATCTATAATGCTGCTGACGTTAACTCTTTAGCTACAAGTTTATTACATGCCTGTCAGCAGAATATTATTGTCGCTGGTCATTCAAATACAGTACCGGAATTACTTAAAGCACTGGGTTTAAAATTTAAGGTGACTATAAATGGACAAAATTTAAACCATGAAGCTGAAGTTTATCTTAATGAAAAGGATGACTACGATAGTTTATTTAAGGTTAATTTTTCGGACAGGGGCAAAGCTGAAGTTACTCTGCTGCGGTTCTAAATTGATTTTGGGTATAGTGGCTGATTCAGGCTGAATGTTTCATGATTCGTGCTTTATCACGATTCCATTGACGATCTTTTTCGGTTTCTCTCTTATCATGCTTTTGTTTACCGCGGCCAATACCTATATCGACCTTCACCCGATTATTTTTCCAATAAAGTGATAGCGCCACAACGGTGAACCCTTTTTTATTGACGGCATTAAAGAGAGTGGCTAATTCTCTCTGATTCAATAAGAGTTTGCGTGTACGGGTAGGATCGGGGTGGATATGGGTGGATGCCGTTAATAGTGGAATGAAGTGGGCTCCTATCAACCAGGCTTCACCATCTTTCATCAGCACATAACTGTCTGCAATATTTCCTTTGCCTGCACGTAGAGATTTTACTTCCCAACCTTCAAGTACAATTCCAGCCTCAAAACGTTGTTCAATAAAATAATCGAAACGTGCCTTACGATTAACAGCTATTGTATTTTCTGATGATTTTTTTTTGGATTTTGCCATAGCCTGGTATTATAACCCATTAGGATTCTTTTTCTAATAAAATAGCACCTCGTTAGCTGCTGATATGATAAAATATTTTTATCATATCAAGGTGAAATTTGTATGCCAGAAGTAAAGCGACAAGCATTGGTTCCCTACAGTGCTCATCAGATGTATCAACTGGTCTGTGATATTGAAAAATATCCCGAGTTTGTACCTCACTGTGCCAGCAGCAAAATAGTATCTCAATCGGAACATGAGGTTATTGCCACACTCGAACTTGATGCCGGCCCAATTGCTAAATCGTTTACCACCCGAAATCGAATACAACCTGATGAG
>DRNA01000145.1 GCA_011322365.1 Aeromonadales bacterium
AACCGGCAATGCCAGCTGCACAACCTCACCTAAACTATGTTCATAATAACTGGAAATGTTTTCACAAAACAATTGGTTTGATTTAGATAAAACAGGCTCTTCATCCAGAACATCTAAGACACTTTTTATTTTATTTTCTGAAACATCAGCATTGCTCTTATGTGACCACACCACCCCAATCAGAGACCGGGACTGAAATTTAACTTCAACCCTGACACCAATTTCAGGCAGGTTTCCTTCAACAAAATAATCAAAAACACCATCAAGGTAAACAGGTAACGCAACTTGAATTCTATGCTTCATTTTCAGAACAACTTAAGCAATTTTATTTATTTTTTTAATAAAAAAATCAACATCTTTATTGGTTATATCTCGATGCAAAACCAGTCGACAAACTCCATTGTTCTCTATAGAAATTAAAATATTATTTTGTTGCATTGCTTTTATTATTTTATTAATTCTATCCGAGTTGAACTTCACAAATACCATGTTGGTTTTTGCACTGTCCGCTTGCATTTTAATGTTTTTATTTTCTGATAATTTTTCAAATAAATAATCTGCCTTTTTATGATCATTTTTCAAATCATTTACATTGTTCTTTAATGCATAAATACCCGCTGCAGCTAAAATTCCTGCCTGCCGCATACCGCCTCCCAACATTTTTCGCCATCTTTTTCCCTGATCGACAAATGCTTGCGAAGCACATAAAACCGAACCAACAGGCGCTCCCAGGCCTTTAGAAAGACAGATAGAAACCGAATCAAATGGTTCGCACAAACTGGCGATGCTATTCCCTGTCGCCACCGCCGCATTTACAATTCGGGCACCGTCAAGATGGAAATTTAAATTGTAATTTTTACATAAAGTAGCCGCCTGCTCGATGTATGTTTGAGGAATAATTTTTCCACCTTGAGTGTTTTCAATACAGAATAATTTTGTTTTGGCAAAATGGGCATCGTCTGGCTTTATGGCGGCCTTTACCCGAGACAGATCCAGACTGCCGTCTGCTTCAAATTCTATCGGTTGTGGTTGAATGGATCCCAACACTGCCGCTCCACCCGCTTCATACTTATAAGTATGCGCCTGCTGCCCCACAATATATTCGTCTCCACGTTGACAATGGCACAATAACGCTATCAGATTAGACTGGGTACCGGAGGGTACAAAAAGTGCAGCCTGCTTGCCTGAAATTTCTGCAGCCAGACTCTGTAGTTCATTGACGGTAGGATCATCCCCATAGACATCATCACCCACTCTGGCTTCAGCCATACATTGTCGCATTTTCTCATCGGGTTGAGTTACTGTATCTGATCGTAAATCTATCATTTCTGTTTCCGGAAAATTGTCTAAAAACCCTGTTATGCAACACTAAGGGAATAACCATTAGCTTCAAGTTGCGCCTTGCTCTGACATCCTGCTTGAACTCTGAAACCTGCATCTTGAATGATTATGGGTATATACCTATTGATGTATATTCATTGAGCTATCTTACCATTATTTATTGGCAAAACTAGCCATAAACTCTACATCTTTTGTTAACCAGGGCCTGTTCTTAATCTACGAAAACGCTATAATGCGCGCAATTTTATTTCAGCCAATTTCAGGAATGTTTCTATGAGCAAGGCAATCATTGCCCGCATCGCCAGCGAATTGAAGGTTAACCCTCAACAGGTTGCCGCTACGATCGCTTTAATGGATGAGGGATGCACTGTACCTTTTATCGCCCGTTATCGAAAAGAAGCAACCGGCGAACTTGATGACACCCAGTTGCGACAACTTGATGAGCGGCTCAATTACCTCAGAGAACTTGAAGATCGCCGTCAGGTGATATTAAAAAGTATCGAAGAACAGCATAAACTCACTCCCGAACTAAAAACACAAATCCTTGATGCCGAGAGTAAAACCCTTTTAGAAGACCTCTATTTACCCTTCAAGCCTAAACGACGTACCAAAGGACAAATTGCCATCGAATCTGGATTATTGCCTCTGGCAGACCATTTACTAATTCATCACGATACTGACCCCGCAACCTTTGCAGAAGATTTTATAAACAAAGAGGCTAATATCCTGACCTGTAAAGATGCGCTGAATGGTGCACGTTACATCCTTATGGAACGCTTTGCAGAAAACGCATTATTACTAAAGAAAGTGCGTAACTTCTTATGGGATAACGGGTTAATTGTGGCCAAAGTCATCCCCGGCAAAGAAAAAGAGGGCATGAAGTTCAGTGATTATTTTGATTTTTCTGAAGCTTTACATAAAATTCCCTCTCATCGGTCCCTGGCATTATTCAGGGGGCGAAATGAAGGCTTTTTACAACTTTCCCTGGTATCAACGGCTGAGGAATTAAAAGATGACAACTGCTCATCTCCCTGTATTGAGATGATTGCTCACCATTTTAATCTTCAACATCAGTCACTTGCGGCAGATAACTGGTTAGCCCAGGTGGTTAACTGGACCTGGCGTATTAAACTGTTACTGCATATGGAAACCGAGCTTTTCTGCCGCCTGCGAGAACAGGCCGATGAAGACTCCATTAAGGTATTTGCTCACAACCTGCATGATTTATTGATGGCTGCTCCTGCGGGCAAAAAAGTAACCATGGGACTGGATCCCGGCCTCAGAACCGGGGTTAAGGTGGTGGTGGTGGATGATACCGGTAAATTACTTCATAGCTGTACCATTTTCCCCCACGTGCCGCAAAAAGCCTGGCTCCCCTCACTCGAAAAGCTGAAATCTCTCTGTACACAATTTTCCGTTGATCTCATCAGCATTGGTAATGGTACAGGCTCCCGCGAAACGGATAAGCTCGTAATCGAATTGCTGAAATCTCTCTCCGATAGAAAAATTGATAAGCTGGTGGTTAGTGAAGCTGGGGCATCCATCTATTCAGCCAGCGAACTTGCGGCCAAAGAATTTCCTGATCTGGACGTTTCTTATCGTGGTGCGGTATCCATTGCCCGTCGTTTGCAGGACCCATTAGCCGAACTGGTTAAAATTGATCCTAAATCCATTGGTGTCGGTCAAT
>DRNA01000146.1 GCA_011322365.1 Aeromonadales bacterium
AAACTATCTGGTGTATCCAGATAATTTTGAATTTCATTCCTATCAATTCGATAATGCTGCCGCCATATTTTATCGGAAACAAGATAATTTTCTGGTTGGCTGATCAGTGGGACATACTGGGCCAGGTTCATTTCAATTTTTTGTAATGGTTTTACCTTGAATCTACCATGCGGATTTTCATAGAGGCATTGCTGATCAGATAATTCGCCCCCCCCTGCATCAGAAACTGGTCTTACCCACTGATGAGAATTGACGACTTTTCCAGCAACACAATGCTTTCCATGTTTCACTGAATTCGCGAATATAACGATTGTTGTGTTCATGGTTCTTCCGCTTTTATCGTATAATGTTTAGCTCAGCTGACTGAGAAGTTTCGTGGCTTTTGTGACATTATAGCGAAGCGTCATAAAAGACGCACAACTTTTTGGGTCAGATTGCAACGCCTTATTAGCTGTTTTTATCATCTTCTAAATTGATTACACCTACCCAACGAGGTCTGTAATTAATTTGTTGAGAGAATAAGTTAGAATCTTCCAGTTGTACTGAATGTGATTTTTCATCATATTGTTCAGGAGGTGGTTCAGAGGTTTTTCTGCATAAAAGTAAATGTAATACTTCTGGTAGCTTCTTATGCATCATATCCTTCATATCTAATCCTAATTTATTTGGCGGCCAATGGTTTATTATTTGAGGGCACCTTACTAAACATGACCAAGGCAGAGTTTCTCCACGACTATGAAACCATTGAAAAGTTCTTGCGCCCCGTGTTTTAATTGCTTCTCGAACCGTTTTTAGTGGTGTTACTGAACAACCAAGTTCTTTGGAGTTCTTATATTTTGGACAACCAGTTTTAGTGTATGAAACTTTTTCAGAATAATTAAATAAACAGTAAATAGGTATAGCCCTATTTGCTAGTGAATATTTTTCCAAGATATCTATTTGGGGAATACCATTTACCTTATGAGCCAATGAGTTATATCGGTTACTGCTTACCGTTATTTTTTTTGCTTGTATTGCATATCGAAACCAACCTTTTTCATCTGAACCTATCCAAAACTCAAAATCGCACCCTTTTGTGCTTTCTTTTGGTCTAGTGTCTTGTAGTACAATATTCCCCAATGCTTCATTTTTCAATGAAAGCAAATTAACTGATGTAATAGCGTCTTCACCATAGGAAATTTGTTTTAAAAATGCATTTAAGATTGTTTCCCAAGTAGTAAATGCTAATTTCTCAAATATCTTTTCGGGTTTATTCATTTCTTCCTGTACTGCTGACAGTCTTAATATCCAGAATCATAAATATGGCAATGTACTGATTCCGTCTATCTCGATTTCAATAATATTACAAACTTCATTACCAAAAACCAATAAAATACCTGTGAAACACTCTATAGTTTTATAGTATTTCTTTTTGATTGGGTAAAATGCAAATCAGGCAGATTATTGCTTAATAAAGCAATGTGGCTAATTTGCTCCGATATTTTCGGGCTACCGGATCCTGATTTCCCAGTATCTCAAAAATCTTCAACATGGCTTCCTTAGCCTTGCCTTCCTGAAAATTAATATCCTTTCTTAAAATATACATCAACTCTTCCAGAGCCTGTTCATATTGATGGGAAACGGTGTACTGGTTAGCCAGCTGTACCCGCAATTCATGGTTATCCGGATCCTTTTCCAGTTGAGCAACGATTTCACTCACGTCCGGTGCATCTTTGGTTGCCCGGGCAAATTCCAGTTCATCAGCCAGTTTTTTTGCCGCTTCACTGACCTGAATATTTGCCGGCAGAGCCTTAAGTACGGCCTCACAATTATCCAGATCACCGGATTGCAGGTACACCCGGGCAATTGCCAGATGAATATCGGTATTGGCCGGATCTTCCTGGTTTAATTGTTTCAGAGCTTCCAGTGCCTGTTCATACTGACCCGCTTCAGATAACTGCAGGGCATCAGCCAGAGCATTCTGGGACTCGTTTTCAATATGAGCATCCAGAAACTGACGCACTTCACTTTCCGATTTAGCACCCATAAATTCGTCTATAATCTGACCGTCTTTGAACAACTTCACGGTAGGCAGGCTTCTGACTCCGGCAGCGGCAACCAGTTCCTGCTGCTCATCGGCATTGACCTTGGCCAGAATAAAAGCACCTTTATATTCTTCTGCCAGTTTGACCAGCAGAGGGATCAGAGTTTGACAGGGCTGACACCAGTCTGCCCAGAAATCCACCAGCACCGGCTGGTGCTTTGAGGCTTCCATAACCTGTTGTTTAAAGTGCTCGGTATCCTGAATATCAACCACAAAGGGAAATTCGCTCATATTTTGTATCCTGATTTTTATTAAGTTTGTGAGTTAAATGGGGCTAATTGACTGTTTTTCAAGTAAAGATAAATGTAATGTCTGACTTACGCCTCGGGGTTCAACCTGATGGGTTTCGGGATCTCCCTGATTGTTTAGAAAAAGGAATTGGCTATTATAACAACTAAGTATCTGACGGATTCAGATTTCTTACAGGGGGCTCTTTATGAGCTGAAGGCTCTTTACAGGCTAAAGGCTTTTAACAGGCTGAAGGCTCTTTTAAGGAAGGCGTAAGAAGGAACGATTAAGGAGACCAGGGTCAAGGGAGTGACCGCAAGCAGGGTTTTAAATGGATTAAAACAGCTTGGTATGGAGGTAAAAAAGGCGGCATGAGGTTTATCCTCATGCCGCCTTTTCCGTTTTTAAGCTAAGCTATTTAAGCAGGAAGGTAATCAGGCAAACAGTTTTTCCAGCCGATCCAGAGCTTCCTGCAGGTTATCCATACTGGTAGCAAAGGAAATCCGCATATAACCTTCAGCACCAAAGGCTGAACCGGGCACCAGGGCCACTTCGGCCTGATTTAATATATAATCTGCCAGTTCCACATCATTACTGACCCCTTCAGTACGGTCAATCAGGGCCTGCATATTAACAAAGGTATAAAATGCCCCCTGTGAAGCCAGAGCCTGCATACCGTTAATGTTATTAACCCGCTGTACCACATAATCATGGCGCTCCTTAAAGGCGGCCAGCATGGTTTTAATACAGCTCTGATCGCCGTTTAAGGCCTCCATTGTCGCCATCTGGGAAATGGAGCAGGGGTTAGACGTACTCTGGGACTGAATCTTGGTCATGGCTGCAATCAGATCGGCCGGGCCTCCGGCATAGCCAATGCGCCAGCCGGTCATGGAATAAGCCTTACTGACGCCGTTCATGGTGACGGTCTGCGGATACAGATCAGGACAGACCTGGGCAATGGTGCAGAAAGGTTCTTCAGACCAGACAATATGCTCATACATATCATCACTGGCAATAATAATATCCGGATGATCC
>DRNA01000147.1 GCA_011322365.1 Aeromonadales bacterium
AAACTAATGGTATTAAAACCGTTGCGCTGACCACTAACGGTTATAAACTTAAAGAGAATATCCAGCAATGGTATGATGCCGGCTTAAATGCATTGAATATCAGCATGGACTCGCTGGATGCTCGATTATTTAAAACCATTACCGGTCATGATCGCCTTGAAGAAATTCTTAAAGGTATTGAGATTGCACTGGATCTGGGCATTAAAGTAAAAGCTAATGCGGTGTTATTAAAAGGCATTAACGCCCATCAATTACCACTGTTTCTGGATTGGGTGAAAGACAGGCCGGTGTCATTCCGTTTTATTGAACTGATGCAAACCGGTGATAACGCAGACTACTTTAAAGCTCATCACCTTTCAGGCGATAAGGTTCGGCAATGGTTATTGAAGCAGGGTTGGACTTTGCAACCGCGGAATGAAACCGCCGGACCAGCAGATGAATACCGCAGTGAGCATCACCTGGGTAGAATTGGCTTAATCACACCTTATGGCAAAGATTTCTGTAGTAGCTGTAATCGACTTCGTGTGAGTTCAGCGGGTAATCTACATCTGTGTCTGTTCGCAGAGAACGGACACAATTTACGGCATTTATTGCAACAACCCGAACAGCAACAGCAACTGCAAAATCTGTTGCAATCGTTATTGACCAGTAAAGAAGCGACTCACTACCTGCAACAGGGCTACACCGGTTCTACTTATAATCTGTCTATGCTGGGAGGCTAAAATGCACCCAGCTGTTTCAAACCTGAACGGCCATGAATCGCTGAAGGCCCATTCTGAGGATTGTGTGGGTGTGGTGTTAGCGGGTGGGCAGTCAAAGAGAATGGGCACAGATAAGGCGCTGTTAACTGATAAACAGGCTAAAACCTGTTTACAAAATACTCTAGACAGGCTGGTGGCTATTGGTTTAAAAAAAATAGTGATTAGTGGTGACCGTCACCGAGATTCTTTTAGCGCAAGTTCGGATGTTGATATAAGAGTGGTCTCCGATCTCACATCGGATTCAGGTCCATTGGCTGCATTAGATTCCGTTCTTCAACAGCTAGTGGTGCAGCAGCAAATACCTAAACAATTACTGATTATACCTGTGGATATGCCTTATCTGAAAGCTGACTATCTTATCCGACTACTTCAAACGGATGCTTCGGTGAGTTGTTGTTTTAAAGATTTTTTACTGCCATTAAAATTAACCCTCAATGAGCATAGCTGGCAGGCAATTAAACACTGTTTGTCTGAATCGAATTCACGAAAACATTCTATTAAAAATTTGTATTATCAGATCCCACATTCGCAACTTCCATTAGCTGCTGCTGAACATTATTTTTTTCAAAACACCAATACGCCCGAGCAATGGCAGCAGTTTTTAAATTCAAAAAGTTCACTTATTTCTCATGCACAAGAGGAGCCATTTAAAAATGTCTCATAAACAAAGAAAACCTTTTTTACCACTCAATATTGCTGTTTTGACTATTTCAGATACGCGAACACGAGAAAATGATACTTCAGGAGATTATCTGCAAACTGCAGCGGAGTCGGCAGGGCATAAGATTATTTCCAGAGAAATCGTCATTGATGATGTTTATAAAATGCGTGAAGTGGTTTCTCGTTGGATTGCCGATGACCGTATTCAGGTGATCATCTCAACGGGCGGAACCGGTTTTACCACCCGAGACAGCACACCGGAAGCATTAAGAGTGTTATTTGATTCTCATATCGAAGGTTTTGGTGAATTATTTCGTGCTATTTCCTATGAAGAAATAGGTACTTCAACGGTACAGTCCCGCGCATTTGGCGGTATTGCCAACAGGACATTGGTATTTGCGCTACCTGGATCAACCAATGCCTGTAGAACAGGATGGGATAAAATTTTACTCGAACAACTGGATGCGTCACACCGACCATGTAATTTTGTGCCACATATCAATATTATTGAAGAATAGTAAAATGATGGATACGATTAAAATTTTGTTTTTTGCGCAGACCCGAGATCGACTTAATTGCAACGAGCTGGATTATCCTTTGGCGGAGGATTTTTCTGTGGCGGAGTTAAAACTACAGCTCCAGCAAAAAAATAAAATCTGGCAGGACGTTTTTCAGGGTGAACTATTGTGTGCGGTGAACCAGCAGTTAGTATCATCGGAAATGAAAATCCATCAAGGCGATGAAGTGGCTTTTTTCCCACCTGTAACAGGTGGGTGAATGATTATGGGTAAGAGTGTAAATGACATGCTTATGCATTTAACTCAGGTATTGGTTTTTCGAGCAACAAGATCTCTGTCAACCAGGCCAGGATCTCTGTCATCTCGACCAAGCTCTCTGCCATCCCAACCAAGATCTCTGTCATCCCGACCAAGATCTCTGTCATCCCGACCTTGTGGAGGGATCTTAACTCTTCAAGATCCCTCCACAAGGTCGGGATGACAACATATTCGTTAGATAGTGAGTTTTAGAACAAAAATTTAATATTATTTCATCAGTTGATATTACGACTGAGTTAAATGCTGAGGCATGGTAAATTATGACTGACAAAAACAGTTCAGATTGTTGTACAGGACCGGGGTTGATGCCTATGGAACAGGCCATGGCTTTGATGCAGCAACAGGTAAACGTAGTAGTAAAAACAGAAAAAGTCTCGGTTGAAGATGCGCTGGATCGGGTGCTGGCGGAGGATGTTTACTCAGAGATAAACGTTCCCCCGGCCGATAACTCAGCCATGGATGGTTATGCCTTCAGGGCCGAAGATAAAGCCTTTGCCGATAATTTAAAACTTATTGGTAAATCCATGGCGGGTCACCCTTTTGATGGGCAGGTGAATCAGGGGGAATGCGTACGTATTATGACGGGTGCCCAGGTGCCTGTCGGGGCTGATACGGTTATGATGCAGGAGAATACTCACGCCGATGGTGATTCTATTAAGATTTTAACCTGGCCAGAGCAGGGAAACAGTATTCGCCGGGCGGGGGAAGATGTAAAACAGGGTGATAAAGTTATGCCAAAAGGCACAAGGCTTTCACCTGTGGATCTGGGATTGATTGCCTCACTGGGACTTGCGCAGATCCATGTTTTTAAAAAAATCAAAGTGGCAGTAATGGCCTCTGGTGATGAACTGGTCAGGGCTGGTGGCCAGTTACCTGCTGGCGGTATCTATGAAAGTAATTCTCTGGTGACACTTTCCGTGTTAAAAAGACTGAATGTAGAAACCCGGGACATGGGCATTGTAGCGGATAATATGGATGACACTATCGCCGCTTTTAAAGAAGCTATGAGCTGGGCTGATGTACTCATTACTTCCGGAGGTGTTTCAGTGGGTGATGCTGATTATATTAAAGATGTTCTTGAACAATTAGGTAGTATAGGTTTCTGGAAATTAGCCATCAAACCCGGTAAACCCTTTGCCTTTGGTGAGTTATCCAATGATGGTTCGGATCATTGTCAGTTCTTTGGCTTACCGGGGAATCCGGTGTCGGCAACGGTGACTTTGCACCGGTTGGTATTACCTGTTTTAAAAATGATGCAGGGTGAAGTCCTAAAGGAAAGTTTCGTTTTCAAGATCCCGATTAAACAGGCGGTAAAACGCAAAGCAGGCAGATTAGAATTTCAACGAGCAACTTTGAACAAAAATGAAGCCGGCGAATATGAGGTGGATTTATTTCGCAGCCAGAGTTCGGGTGTTTTAAGTTCAATGAGCGAAAGTAATGGCTATGTTATTATTGATGAAGACGTTGAACAGGTCGAAGCAAAAGAGTCCGTAAATTTTATGCCCTTTGGTTGTTTTATTGGTCGGCAATGAATCCTGTTTTATAGCGGCTGAAGACGCTCCTGCACAAAGGGAATGCAGGAGCAATTTCCAGGCCTAATTGCCTTTTTTACCACCTATCAATATCGTCCTGGGGTGAAAATTATACCAGGCAAACCAGTAGGCTCGTGTGACCACCAGATTTTCACCGGTATTTTTATTTGTTGCACGAACATCGCCTTCGGCTCGAGATGAAATTTTCAGGTTAATACCAGCTATTTTCTGTTCAAACGCAGGGTGTTTTTTCAGGTAACTTTCAGTAAAAGCAATGTTTTCACCATCGATACTAATACCATAGACTATGGTTTTTTTATTAGCTCTGGCATCTGAGAGGGAAATCGGAAAAACTACCTTGTCACTGTCGTAATATTTTTGATAAGCCACTTTGTCGTAAGAAAAATTAAAGCCGGTATCTTTGCTTAATACCATGGCATTTTTATAAGTCTTTCTGGCCTGCTTCCAACGCATTAACTGTGCTGAAATCTTTCGTAGTCTGGTGCCTGTTTGTTCACCAACAATGGCAGTGCCGGTTAGTTGTCCCCAGAGGGAATTGGTATTGCGATCATACATCACCAGATCACTGTTATGTAACACGCCGGAAACGCCAAATTCGCTGACTTTGCCATCGACAATTCTCACCACTGCTACCGCAGTGCCACACAGCGGGCAAAAGGAGACGGCAACCGGTAAACTACCAAACCAGTCGTTGACGATTTCATGGTGTTCGAGAATATTTCTGGAATAGATTTTGGTTTTTCCATCGTAATTGACCACAATAACATATCCATCATCGGTGAGAAAATCAGCCTTGTCTACGGGCACAAATTTTGGTTTGTCAATTGAAGGAATGCAATCTCTGGCGGGGCATCCCTGTTGTAGTTCTCGTAATGAAACACTTTTTTTGGTTTTAGCGTTAAAGCGGAAGGTTTTTCTTAGAATATTGGTTTTATAAGCTGGTTTTGATGATCGGTCTGCAGAATAAATGGATGAAGCCAGAAAAATCGAGAGTATGATGAGGCTTATCCTGCAAAAAGAGTGTTTAAGTGGCATAAATTTCTCCCCAAAAGGGTAAATATTATTATTTTTGACGAAGTTATAGTAACACATCAATATCTTCACTTTCTTATGGAGAGAATTCAGGTTATGTTGTTACAAATTTCTGTTATTTGAGGAGACGATGGTGAATGATGTTTTAGTTTATCTCATCGGTATACCCATTACCTTTCTGGTAATCTGGCAGTTAATCATTTTGAAACGCTCTAAAGCCTGTATTGGTAAACAGGCTCCTGATACTACAGAAGTTGATGGCAACAGCCGGGAAAATCAAAAATTATATTTTTTTCACTCATTACATTGCGGTCCCTGCAAAAGAGTAAAGCCGCTGGTTAAGGAACTCTCGCAACAATACCATAATCTGATTATGATTGATGTAGCCGAATATCCCGATCTGGCACGAAGCTTTGGCGTTCTTGCAGCACCTACCTTTATTCAGGTGATAGATAACAAAATAGTGAGTGCTAATCTGGGTGTACAGACTGAGAAATGGATCAGGGAAAAACTGACTGTTGAGCAGACTGGTAGATAACACGCTGGATATTTCTATTGAAACCCCTGGTATTACTCTGTAAAATCCGCGCCCCCTGCATCATTCAACTCGGCTTTTACATTCGATGCTGTTACTTTCAAAAAGATATGACTGGTTTGGCAATATCCAGAGCGATATTTTAGCTGGCCTGGTGGTTGCGCTTGCATTGATTCCTGAAGCTATCGCTTTTTCCATTATTGCCGGTGTTGACCCCAAGGTTGGTTTGTACGCTGCTTTTTGTATCTCAGTGATTACCGCCTTTATAGGTGGACGTCCTGGCATGATTTCAGCAGCAACGGGTGCTATGGCTCTGCTTATGGTGACGCTGGTTAAATCTCACGGGTTACAATACCTGCTGGCGGCAACCTTGCTCACCGGTATGTTACAGATTGTTATGGGTTATTTTAAACTGGGCAGTCTGATGAGCTTCGTTTCCCGATCAGTTGTGACCGGTTTTGTTAATGCACTGGCCATTTTGATTTTTATGGCACAATTGCCTGAATTATCTGATGTGGGCTGGCATGTTTATGGCGTTACCGCCGTTGGCCTCGGCATTATTTACCTTTTTCCTTATATTCCGGTAGTGGGGAAAATTATTCCCTCACCATTAGTGTGCATTTTATTGTTAACCGTAGCGGTAATGATATTTAAAATTGATATACGAACGGTTGGTGATATGGGACAGTTACCGGATACCTTACCGATATTTCTCTTACCCGATGTGCCCTTTAATCTGGATACCCTGAGTATTATTTTTCCCTATTCAATGGCCCTGGCTGTGGTGGGGCTGCTGGAATCTTTGATGACTGCCACTATTGTTGATGATTTAACCGATACAGCAAGTGATAAAAATAGAGAATGTAAGGCTCAGGGTATTGCCAATATTGGCGCAGGATTATTTGGCGGTATGGCCGGTTGTGCCATGATTGGACAATCGGTGATTAATATTAAATCTGGTGGTCGGGGACGATTATCGTCACTGACTGCTGGTCTGGTTCTCATTCTATTGGTGGTTTTTGCCAGTTCATGGGTTGCACAAATCCCCATGGCCGCTTTGGTTGCAGTGATGATTATGGTATCAATCGGTACTTTTGACTGGAACTCCATTCGCAACTTAAGAGTGCATCCTCTATCGACAAATGTAGTGATGATTTCAACGGTAATTGTGGTGGTCTGGACCCATAACCTGGCCTATGGGGTTTTCGTTGGTGTGTTATTAGCATCATTATTTTTTGCCAATAGAATTAGCCATTTTATGTATGTTGAAACAGAGTTAGATGAAGATAAAAGTATTCGAACCTATCGATTTCATGGGCAGATTTTCTTTAATTCAGCAGCAAAATTTCTCTCACAATTTAATTTTAAGGAAGCAGTTTCCGATATCGTCATTGATTTGAGTCAGGCGCATTTCTGGGATATTACCGCGGTTTATTCTCTGGATAAAGCGGTGATTAAATTTCGCAGGGAAGGTGCGCGGGTAAAAATTATTGGTTTAAACCGAGCCAGTGAGACTATTATTGATCGCTTCGGGGTACATGATAAACCGGAATTGATTGAAAAAGTATTGGGAGGCCATTAATGAATAGCAAAGCGTCTGTAGTGATATCCTGTATAGATGGCTCATCAGTGAGCGAAGCGGTTGCTGATTATAGTGGCTGGATAGCCAGTCGATTATCACTGCCGGTTAAGTTATTGCACACCATTGAGCACAGTCATCAACCGGCATTAACTGACTATACTGGAGCTATCGGATTAGGTAGCAAAGAAGAACTACTCAAAGAATTAACCGATGTAGAACAAAATCGGTCCCGTTTGTTGATCCAGCAGGGTCAGAAAATGTTAAATGGGATCAAGCAACATCTTATGAGCCATTTTGATAATGACGTAGAAACATCTCAACAACATGGTGCATTGGCTGAAACATTACTTGCTTTTGAGAAACAAACCGATTTCATCGTAATGGGTGTGCGTGGAGAAGAACATGATAATACCGAGGCGGGTGTTGGCCGTCAGTTAGAGTCGGTAATTCGCTCGATCCACAAACCCATCTGTGTGGTCAATACTGCATTTCACCCGCCTTCTACTATTATGCTGGCGATTGATGGCAGTGATTCCTGTAAAAAAGCCTTAAATTTTCTCGTACAAAGTGAGTTGTTCAAAGGTCTGAAATGTCACATTGTGCATGTGGGTGAAAATGGTGAAAACTTATTATCTTCCGCGGCTGCTGTACTTTCTGATGCTCATTATGCAGTAGAAACCGCCCAACTCAGTGGTGATATTGCTGAAGCCTTAACCCGATACCAGCTGGAAAATGGGGTGGATATCACGGTGATGGGCGCTTTCAGTCATGGTCGTTTACATGATTTGCTGATGGGATCTTTTACTGTAAAAATGCTTTCGGCCACCAAAAGGCCACTGATTTTGTTACACTGAATCCCGATCAATTTCAGCTTTGGCGGTAACCATTAAAATATTGTGTCTAACGTGCTGTTTTTGTTTCAAATTGTGTAATATTACTTTCGTTAGATTCGACTATCTGATATGTTTAACACAATCACAAAAGCAATCAAGAGGGAATAACTATGAAACTGGCAGTGGCGATTATTCATGGCCTGGGTTCTGAAGAACAATTTTTCTCGGTGGAGTTAAAACACCGTATCGTTGAGTCCTATGTTGAGCTTCATGAAAGTCATAATGAAGATGACCTGATTTTTCAGGAAATTTACTGGGGGGATCTGGTTGGGGATGCCATATCCGAATTGAACAAAAAAGTAAATTATAAAGGCGATTTAACCTATCCTTCATTGCGCCGATCATTTATGGATTATCTGGGGGTCTCCCATGCTTATCGTGATGGCGTGAGAAACAATCTTTACATGGCGATTCACGAACGTGTCAGGGAGTCTATGAAAAAACTGGCTTCTCATCGCCGCGTTGATGCAGACAAAACACCGCTTATGCTATTAGCGCATTCATTTGGCAGTGTGATTATGTCTGATTTTATCTGGGATTTAAGACGTGAACAGGAACGTAACAACGGCTCCTTAAGTGGAATGACTGCTCTGGAACAATTTGATACGTTCAGTGGTTTTGTCACCTTTGGTAATCCCATGGCATTGTTTGCTGCTTCTAATCCGGATGCCTTTGCCAATCCAATTCTGGTGAATGGTAAAGCGCTGGAAGATAGCTACCAGAAGCGTGCCCGTTGGTACAACTTCTATGATAAGGACGATGTAGTGGCTTATCCTTTAAAAGGCCTCAATGCTGCATATGATAAGGCTGTTGCCGAGGACATTGAAATTAATGTGGGTTCTGCAGCGACTTCCTGGAATCCTGGATGCCATACCGGGTATTGGGAGGATAATGATTTCTACATTCCAGTTGCTCAATTTTTAGGTGAATTACAGGCAGAGCGACAGTTCTGGAATCGTTAGTCACGGCTGTTATTTGTTAGATCTTAAGGTATTCATCTGCGCCTGCCGGTGGATGCCTTTTTTATTATTCATTTTGAACATTTAGATAGAAATTTCTTGGATTTTTTAGCCGAGTCGCGTATATTGCATGCGCTCACCTGGCGCCCGTAGCTCAGCTGGATAGAGTAATCGGCTTCGAACCGATTGGTCGGGGGTTCGAATCCCTCCGGGCGCGCCAATTTAGACCCCTCAGAGTAATACATGTTTAAACTACTCTACAATACCAACACCGCCTGGTTAGACGCAGTAATGAATGACTTTAATGCGTTTCTGCTCGATCATGCTGCTGCAGAGAAAAAAGCTTCCGGGATGGCCATGTCGATGTTGTCTCATTATCCTGACAGAACCTTACTGGTACAGCAAATGGTAGAAATTGCCATTGAAGAACTCGCCCATTTTCGGGAAGTGGTTAAGCTGCTTCATCAGCGAAATCTAACGACTGGAGCTGATGAGAAAGATGCTTATGTCAATCAACTGAGGCAACAATTCAGGAAGGGCAGCGAACTTTATATGTTGGATCGGTTAATCCTTGGAGGCATTATAGAAGCCAGAGGCTATGAGCGATTTTCTATGATAGCCGAGGCTCTGGAAGCGGGTGTCGAGAAGAAATTCTATCAATCTATTGCGTCTTCAGAAGCGAAACATAAAGATACCTTTATCGAGCTGGCTAAGCATTACTTTGATCATCAACAGGTGAAAGAAAGGTTAGATGAATTATTGCTCATTGAGGCACAGATTACCTCGGAATTACCCATTCGAGCAGCACTTCATTAGGCGTGATTATGGATGTACCCAAAATGCTGTCCTCTGGAAATAAACATTCGATAGTAATGGATAAATATCTTAAGCATTATGCTGAAGCCGAAATCAATTTTTTAACAACGTTTCCCAGACAACTCAATTTAAACACGGCTTTGATTATCCCTGCCTACAGAGAAGGCCCGGATTTTGTTACCAGGCTTATCTGTGCAGCGTTTTCTAACAGGCCAAATCTTTATATTATTGTTATCAATCAGCCACAAAATGATGATGATATGCAACCTCAACAATTATTGAATGATACCATTTTTGCAACGGGTAGCTGTCTATGGAAATGCGGTAATCTGTCCCTTATAAAAATTGAAAAAGGCGAAAGCTATTTTCTTATTGTTAATCGGTTTTCAGCATCAGAGAGGATCCCGTTAAAGCAGGGTGTCGGTTTAGCCAGAAAAATAGGTTGCGATCTGGCTACTTTACTTTATCAGCAACATTTATTATCAAATAACTGGCTGGGTTCAAGTGATGCGGATGCGTTATTACCCACAAATTATCTGGATGCTTTAGTAAATTTATCAACACAACAGCAATTATCAAGTGCCGCAGTATTTGATTTTGAGCATATTAGTGCGGCTGCTGTTAATAAAGTCGTTATAGCCGATGATTCAGCAGAACATTCAGATGAAATTGCCAGCGCAACCCTTACCTATCAACGAGCACTTCGATACTATGTAAAGGGACTAAAGTGGGCGGGATCCTGTTATGCTTTTTACACTATTGGCAGTTTACTTGCCATCAATATACACAGTTATTGTCAGGTGAGGGGTTTTCCAAAACGGGCCGCCGGGGAAGATTTTTATCTGTTGAATAAACTGGCAAAAGTGGGATTAATTGAATCTATCGCTGATAGTAAAGTGTTAATAATTAGTCGTTTATCTGACCGCGTACCTTTTGGCACGGGGCCTATGGTGAAGAAAATACTGCAATCAGGTAATAGCAGTAAATTTACTTATTATTCGCCTCATTCCTTTCGGGAATTGAAAGAGTTGTTACAGTCATTAGACTGTTTGTGGGCCGAGCGATTTCGTCTCTCTTTCTGGAAAAATGAATTATCATTGGCCACAAAATCTGCCTTAATGGCACTACATTTTTTCGATTTTATTCAAACATTATCTCAGCAATGCAAAACTGAGCTTCAATTTAATCGTCAAATCAACCAGTGGTTTGATGCATTTAAAACCTTAAAGTATCTGAATCATTTGCGCGATCATTACTATGATGATGAAATCATTGATGATGCCATCATTGAATTAAACCAGTTGATAGAAAAGTAGACTATTCACCAGAGAAAGGATAGTCTGTAACAAGGATCCTGTAAAAACAGACGTGGATTTTTATGTCACTGAATAATAAGGCATTTAATAAACTCATTGGTAATATTCTCTGGTCAATGCTAGTGCTGACTGGCGGATTCCTGAGCGGTTGTAAAACTCTACCTCCCGAACAACCGATTCAGGCAAAAATATACTCAGGGGCTTTAGTTTATGAAGTGTCAGGTGATTTTGCAGATATTGAGCAGCAGTTGGTAGAAACCATTGAAGATCAGGGTATTGTTATTTCTTATATATCTCATGCCGGGGCCATGCTGAAAAGAACGGCTGACTCAGTAGATGGTAGTAAGCAAGTGTATGAAAATGCAGAAATTTTATTATTTTGTAAAGCAGAAGTTGCTCATCTGCTGGCCAGGGAAAACCCGCATAATCTGATTTTATGTCCCCATGCCATTGGAATATATTCCTTGAAATCTGAGCAAAATAAGGTATTTTTAAGTATAAGAAGAGCACCCGAAGGCGTTAAAGCTTATCAGGCAGTGATTGATTTATTGGTTGGTATCATAGAGGAAATCATTGAAGAAAATTCATAAAAATACAGATTGACTATTTCACTATTTTTAAGTTATTGATTTGTAGAAGTTTTTTATAATTTAGTCGCCTTGAGTTTTAGTGGTTGCATAATTTCTAAATTAGCATTACATTATATATCTTTAGACGTTTGTTTTTTTACACAAAAGCTTTTAACCAATAGCGATTTGGAGTGAACATGAATCTGGATAAAAACACCTCAGAACTTGAAGCACAGGCGCTGATGAAGCAAATTGATGCAGAGAGTCAGAAACTCGGCATTGTTGAAAGACGTAAATTCATTAAAAACGCGCTAACGCTATTCGGTGGAATGGGTGTAGCTGCTGCGGCGCCAGGGGTCATGGCAGCAAGTTCAAATTTACCTCCCAATGTACCATCCTGGTCACGCTCATTGGGTAAACCCGTTTTAACTAATCCTTACGGTAAGCCTTCACCTTTCGAAAAGAATGTTAAAAGAAGAACCGTTGAATGGCTCACACCGGACAATATTGCTTCGGTTACATTTACTCCATTACAGGATTTAAAAGGAATTATCACCCCTAATGGTCTGGTTTTTGAACGTTATCATGGCGGTATGCAAACGATTAATCCTGATGAATATCGTTTAATGATTCATGGATTAGTAGACAGGCCCATCATTTTTACTCTGGATGATTTAAAACGTTTCCCCAGTGTTTCAGAAATCAAGTTTCTTGAATGTCCTGCCAATGGTGGCATGGAATGGCGTGGTCCACAGATGACAGGCGTGCAATTTACCCACGGTATGCTTTCCTGCTGTGAGTGGACTGGAGTGCGCTTATCTACATTGCTGGCTGAAGTGGGTGTCAAAACTAAAGGTAAATGGGTATTAGCGGAAGGTGCTGATGGCTCAGGACTGGCGCGGTCGATACCCATGGATAAGGCACTTGATGATGCTATTGTAGTCTATGCACAAAATGGTGAAGCTTTAAGACCTGAGCAGGGTTATCCGGTACGATTAATTAATCCGGGTTGGGAAGGCAACACCTGCGTGAAATGGTTGCGACGGCTGGAAGTAGGCGATCAACCCTGGTATTTACGTGAGGAAACCTCAAAATATACCGATCTGCTACCATCAGGTAAGGCGCGAGAATTCAGTTTTGTACAGGAAGGAAATTCAGTAATCACTTCCCCCAGCCCGGAAAAACCCTGGAAAAAACATGGTTGGTATGAAGTTGAAGGTCTAGCCTGGTCCGGTAGAGGTCTGATTAAACATGTGGATGTTTCTCTGGATGGGGGGGTTAGCTGGCGTAAAGCTAATTTAAAAGGCCTGGTATTACCGAAGGCACTTACTCGTTTCAGCTTAATGGTAAAATGGGAAGGACAGCCGTTACTGCTGCAAAGCCGATCAATTGATGAAACTGGTTATGTGCAGCCGTCAATTGGGCAACTGAGAAAAGCACGTGGTGTTAATTCAATTTATCATAACAATTCAATCCACTCATGGGAATTAAAAGAAGATGGGAGCGTTCATAATGTTCAGATCACTTAATTTAAACGCTAATTTCATAAGAGTAATCATTCTCGGTCTGGCTTCAACTTTGATGTTATTCTCATCTATATCTTTTGCGAAGAGTAAAAAGATCATTGCCAAGCCTGTAGATGAAGTACATCGCTTCCATTTTGGAAAAAAGGCTACACCTACCGAAATTGCCGGTTGGGATATTGATGTCAGACCGGATGGTACCGGACTGCCAGAAGGTGAAGGTACCGCTGAAGAGGGTGAAGATTTATTTGAAGAGAAATGTTCATCCTGTCATGGTTCTTTTGGCGAAGGGGTAAAAAACTGGCCCAGACTGGCTGGTGGACAGGGCTCATTAAAAGATGAAAGGCCAGATAAGACTGTGGGTAGTTATTGGGTTTATCCTACTACATTATTTGACTACATTCGCCGAGCCATGCCGTTTCCGGCTCCCCAGTCATTGTCAGCGGATGAGGTTTATTCACTCGCTGCCTATATTCTGAATATGAATGATTTAATTGAAGACGATTTTGTTCTTAATAAAGCCAATTTGCCTTCTATCAAAATGAATAACACCCGAGATAATTTTATACCTGACAACCGGCCGGATACCCATAATAAAAGATGTATGAGAAAGTGTGCAGATCCGAAAAAGCTGGTGGTGACCCATCTCATGGGTGCTGCTGCGGCTGACGAAGGTAAAACAGCTAAAGTGGAAGAAGAGAAAGTAGAAGAAACCACAGCAGATTTGAGTAAATTTTCTGCCACTGCCAGAGCAGGCAAAGGTATATATGCACTAACCTGTCATGTTTGTCATGATATCGGCATTGCTGGCTCTCCCAAACTGGGGGATGCAGAAGAATGGGAAAAACGCCTGACCAAGGGTAAGTCGCTGTTGTATCAACATGCCATCGCGGGATTTGAGGGTGATAGCGGTAATATGCCACCCAAGGGCGGCAACTCGGCACTTAGCGATGAGCAGGTTAAGCAGGCAGTTGATTATATGATTGAGTCAAGTTTGCAGTAAAGCGGTTGATAGATAACAGATTTTAAAAATAACAGGAGATAAATATCAATGAGATATTTGATGATAACAATAATGATGTTGTTAGCCTGGGGAGTCAGTGCCCCGAAGGTGAATGCAGAAGTAAGCCGTGCTGATATTGAACGGGGAAAGTCGTTAACATTTGGTCGAAAGAAGGGTAATTGCCTCGCCTGTCACGTTATTGCAGATGGCACTTTACCAGGAAATTCCGGCCCACCACTGGTAGCAATGAAAGCAAGATTTCCTGACAGAGAGAAACTGAAAGAACAGATTTATGATGCCCGAAAGCGTAATGTAAATACCATCATGCCACCTTTTGGCGCCCATGAAATTTTAACAGCCGAAGAACTTGAACGGGTTGTTGATTATATTTATTCGTTGTAACTAATCTAACTTTTTGTAAATTGGAGCAAAAATGACTACATCAAGAAGAAAGTTTATTAAAGGTATTGGTAGTGGTTTCGCCTA
>DRNA01000148.1 GCA_011322365.1 Aeromonadales bacterium
GGCAGCGGCTCAACGTTATTACCATCACTATCTGGTTGATGTTAAGGGCCTTAAATTTCTCACCTTTGAAGGTATGGGCTGGGCTACCACAACCGTAGATGAAATACTAACTCAGGCCATTGATAACGGTGCTGGTACTCATGAGCAGACACTGATTCAAAGTTGTTATGATTATCGAAATTTTTACCCCGGAAACGATTATGTAGACTGGGTCAGTCTCAATTTTTATACTGTCGATTTTTTTAAGGATGCCTGGCCTCAATTTAATCTTCCTTTTGATATATTAATTTCAACTCAAACCTATCTGGACAGACTGTCGACTATTATGCAAAAGGTAAGAGAAGTCGCCCCCGGTAAGCCGGTATTATTCACCGAACTCGGTTTTCCAGATGGTACCAATACCGATTCTGCCCGAGCAGCAGAACGTGTTACTACCTCAATGAATGCCTTTTTATCCGATTTCCCCGAAATTAATGCCTTTGCTTTCTGGTCTTCAATACCTATCCCGGAAACCTTCGACCCCACTTCACCACTTTACTGGCCCTTTGATTCATTATTACGGCCAAATACTCAACAGGGTGATGCCATGAAGGCGATTATTGACGGAAATCCCTCAAAGTTTCATTCCTGTGCTTATTTGTCAGATGGAAAGATTATGCCAAATTGCACGCCCTGATAGTTACAGATTTTTAATCTGGTCGATAGAGGTAACCCAAATTCTATTATTGAAAAAATATTGGCCGTCATGTCCATGTTCAAAAACTTTTTCCACTTTAATTTTCCCGGCTACGGTAATCTTTTTATGATAAAAATACTCATCAATATCTTTGCCATATTTTTCCCTGAACTGCAGTATTGCTGCCCTGGTTACAACAACAGTGACATTATCTTGCTCTCTGAATTTTTTCGAGGAATTTAAAAAAATCACTTTAGGCGTTCTGTATGCACCCCTGACTTTAATCCTGAAGACGCCCTTTGTGCCTTCCGGTGGCGCTTTTTGAGCAATCACCACCGCCTCTTCCACTGAAGAAACCTTTAAATCGCTTGCTGCTATTTCAACATTAGCGATTAAAATGAGTAAACTCAGCCCGATCAGGCCTGTTTTTTTCTGAATCATGACTATTCACCTTTCCCCTTTTGTTTTTACCAACGAAAACCTTCCTAACCCCTTCTAATTCCTGTATTTGAAATGATTATGGGTATATAATTTAACTCTCAAAATACTGTCTGATGACAGAATTATTTTACCCTGATAACCATACAACAATTTAATGTCTGATAACACCACTCAAGAAGAACACCAAAAAAACCTGCCCTGGATATTTTCCTTATCCATCGTGATCGGTATTGTTGCCGGTGTAGTGGCCTGGTTATTCAGATTGCTTATCGGCGTTATTCACAATTTTGCTTTCCAGGGCATGTTTTCACCCATCTATGAAGCGAATATCCACACACCAGAGTCCAGTTGGGGTTGGTTAATCATTTTTGTTCCTGTAGCTGGCGGCCTGATTGTAGTCTGGCTTATCAAAAACTTTGCACCTCAGGCCAAGGGTCATGGTGTCCCTGAAGTGATTGATGCTATACATTATAATCAAGGACGAATTCCTGGAAAAGTTTCTGTTGTTAAAGCCTTTGCCTCCGCGTTAACTATTGGCACCGGTGGCTCACTAGGTCGTGAAGGTCCCATTGTACAAATTGGTGCTTCGTTTAGCTCTTCACTTGGTCAGTGGCTCAATATGCCAGCCAGACAGCGTATCGTTTTGATTGCCTGTGGTGCCAGTGCCGGTATTGCTGCCACATTTAATGCACCTTTGGCCGGACTGCTGTTTTCTATTGAGCTGTTACTGGTTTCAATCAATTCACAAACCATTTTACCAGTGGCGCTTTCTACCGCCATTGCTGCCTATGTGGGACGATTGTTAATTGGTGTTGATCCTGCTTTCAATATCCCCACTTTGCAAAGCCCATCATCCAATCTCACCAGTATTTACGA
>DRNA01000149.1 GCA_011322365.1 Aeromonadales bacterium
CAGCCAGTGCAGATGATATTTTAACTCAGGCTAAAGTAGTGGAGACATTGCCGCAAGCCCTGGAAAATATCCATTGGGTAGTGGCTTCAAGTGCCAGGAATCGTTACCTGGAATGGCCGATAGTTTCACCGTCTGAGTTGGCTGGTTTATTCGAAACAGAATATGCAGAGGGCGAAATTGCTGTTGTGTTTGGTCGCGAAAATTCGGGCCTGACAAACGAGGAATTAAAATATTGCCACAAACATGTCTGTATTCCAGCAAATCCGGAATACAGTTCTTTGAATCTGGCGATGGCGGTTCAATTAATCTGTTATGAGTTAAGAGTAAAATCCCTGTCTCTCAATGATAAAAGTGTGCTTACTGACTATCCAGGTGAAGTTTCTGATGAAAATCTGGTGTCCATGGAAAATATGGAACGTTTTTACCAGCATTTACAGCAAACTATCATTGCCACGGGTTTTCTTGACCCGAAGAAACCGAGATTATTAATGAATCGTTTAAGACGTTTATTTAATCGGGCAGGCCCCGATAAAGCCGAATTAAATATCCTCAGAGGCATCCTGAAATCCGTGGATGAGAGCATGAAACACAACAAAATTAACACAGAACAAACTGGAGAGTCCAAATGAAGTTTGTCGATCGGATCCGGGAAGATATCCAGAGCGTCTTTGAGCGTGATCCTGCCGCCAGAACCTCTTTTGAGGTTTTTACCAATTATCCGGGATTGCATGCGGTCTGGTATCACCGCTTATCGCATAAATTATGGCGTAATAAATGGTACTGGTTAGCCCGAACTGTTGCATCAATTTCTCGCTGGCTAACCGGCATTGAAATACACCCGGCGGCATCGTTAGGGCGGCGTTTTTTTATTGATCATGGTATGGGGGTTGTCATTGGTGAGACGGCTATAGTCGGTGACGACTGTACTTTATATCATGGCGTCACTTTAGGGGGTACCAGCTGGGATAAAGGCAAACGCCACCCGACACTTGAAGATAATGTGGTGATCGGTGCGGGGGCCAAAGTTCTGGGGCCGATAACCATTGGCAAGGGGGCTCGGGTGGGGTCAAACTCGGTTGTGGTAAAAGATGTACCTGAAAATAGCACGGTTATAGGCATTCCCGGACGAATTGCTGGGGGCCCTGAAAAACATGGGTTTGAGGCTTATGGCATTGAACCGGGTGCCAGCGATCCGCTATCAAAAGCGGTTAATTCAATGGCAAAACACAGCTGTCTGGTAGAAGCCCGACTGGAATCAATTTATGACGCTTTAAAACAGCAGGGTACGGAATTACCCGAGCTGGATTTCCCTGAACTGGATATTTCTGAACTGGACTGTGGTGATATGCCCTGTGGTAAAAAAGCAGTGAAAAAGCGTAAAAGCCGTACCAGGAAGGTGTCATCGCCAAAGGATAAGATGGACAAATAATTTACTCCTGACAAGACAGTAGATAAAAGTTGACTAAATTACTATGGTATTAGATAATTACGGTCTACCTGATTGAATATTAAAATTATCTGCCTCCTGGGAGGTTTTATTATGAAATTAACCACAAAAGGTCGCTATGCCGTTACCGCCATGCTGGATGTAGCCCTTAAAGATCAACAACATCCGGTTTCTCTAGCTGATATTTCAGCACGACAGGGGATATCGTTATCCTATCTGGAGCAGCTTTTTTCCAAATTACGTAAGGCGGGTCTGGTTAAAAGTGTTCGAGGCCCGGGTGGAGGCTATTTGCTGGGGCGTGATGCCAATGACATTAATGTGGCCGAAGTCATTTTGTCGGTGAATGAAGTCCTTGATGCCACCCGGTGTAATGGAAAGGCGAACTGTAAAGACGGACGAGCCTGTCTGACGCATAATCTGTGGCAGGAGTTGAGTGATCAAATACATAACTTTTTAAGTGGTATTTCTCTGGCATCGGTGTTGCAGTCGAATTTATCTGAATTTGAACAGAATAATACTGCGCTGTCTCTTGAACAGATTGAATGTAATACACATATTGAACAAAATAACATTGCTTCCAGCATGTAGTCGGAGAATAAAATGAAATTACCTATTTATCTGGATTATGCCGCCACCACTCCTGTTGATCCACGCGTGTTGGACAAAATGGTTAAATTTATGAGTACTGATGGTTGTTATGGCAATCCGGCATCACGCTCACATAAATTTGGCTGGGAAGCCGAAGAAGCTGTGGATATTGCGCGTCAGCAGGTGGCTGATTTAATTAATGCCGATCCCAGAGAAATCGTCTGGACCTCAGGTGCGACCGAATCAGATAACCTGGCTATTAAAGGTGCTGCGCATTTTTATCAGAAAAAAGGCAAGCATATTATTACCAGTAAAATTGAACATAAGGCCGTGCTAGATACCTGTCGTCAACTGGAAAGAGAAGGGTTTGAAGTCACTTATCTGGAACCTGATTCACATGGTTTGCACTCTGTAGAGCAGGTTGAAAAAGCCATGCGTGACGATACTATTTTAGTGTCCATTATGCATGTGAATAATGAAATCGGTGTGGTACAACCCATTGGCGCTATCGCTGAGTTAACCCGAGAGCGAAAAATTATTTTTCATGTGGATGCCGCACAAAGTGCTGGAAAAATCCCCATTGATCTGGCGGAGATGAAAGTGGATCTGATGTCTTTTTCAAGCCATAAAATTTATGGTCCCAAAGGTATGGGGGCACTTTTTGTACGTCGTAAACCCCGGGTTAGACTGGAAGCTCAGATGCATGGTGGTGGTCATGAGCGTGGTATGCGCTCGGGTACTTTACCGACACATCAGATAGTGGGTATGGGTGAAGCTTTTCGAATCGCCAAAGAAGACATGCTCAAAGATGAACAGCACATCACTGCATTAAGAGATCGCCTATGGCAAGGTGTTTCATCTATGGATGAAGTTTATCTCAATGGTGACGAACAGCACCATGTTCCCGGAATAATTAATATCAGTTTTAATTATGTGGAAGGTGAATCGCTGGTTATGGCATTAAAAGATCTGGCGGTTTCTTCCGGTTCAGCCTGTACCTCGGCCTCTCTGGAACCCTCTTATGTTTTAAGAGCATTGGGTCTGGATGATGAAATGGCGCATAGTTCAATTCGTTTTTCTATTGGTCGTTTTACCACAGAAGAAGAAATTGATTATGCCATCGAAAAAATTAAAAATTCCATAGGACGCCTCAGAGAAATGTCGCCTTTGTGGGAAATGTTTAAAGAAGGTGTCGATCTTAATAAGGTTGAATGGCAGGCACACTAGCGGAGAAAAATTATGGCTTATTCAGATAAAGTGATTGATCATTATGAGAATCCACGAAATGTGGGTTCATTTGATAAAGAAGAAAATAATGTGGGTACCGGTATGGTTGGCGCTCCAGCCTGTGGTGATGTAATGAAATTGCAGATCAAGGTGGGTGATGATGGTGTAATTGAAGATGCCCGTTTTAAAACTTATGGTTGTGGTTCAGCAATAGCCTCGAGTTCGCTCATAACCGAATGGGTAAAAGGGCGCTCTCTGGATGATGCACAGAATATTAAAAATACCGATATTGCCGATGAACTGGGTTTGCCTCCGGTGAAAATTCACTGCTCGGTATTAGCAGAAGATGCAATCAAAGCGGCCATCGACGATTATAAGCAAAAACGTTCTCAGGATTAAATGGTATGTCTATTGTTTTGACAGAAGCTGCGGCAAAACAGATGCAGGATTCACTTGCTCATCGAGGTAAGGGGTTGGGCATTCGGCTGGGTATAACCACCACAGGTTGTTCCGGCTTTGCCTATGTGATGGAATTTGCAGATGATCTTAAACAGGATGATGAAGTTTTTGAAGATCATGGCGTAAAAGTTATCGTGGATAAAAAAAGCCAGGTCTACCTGGATGGTACCGAAGTGGATTATGTGAAAAATGGTCTGAATGAAGGCTTTGAATTTTCCAATCCCAATAGTAAAGGCGAATGTGGTTGTGGAGAAAGTTTTTCCGTATGAGCGAAAACTATTTTTCATTGCTGAGAGTTGAGCAATCCTTCGATATTAACAGGGAACAACTGGCGAAAAATCACCTTAACCTGCAAAAAGCATTACACCCGGATCGTTTTGTTAATGATACGCCGCGACAAAAACTTGAAGCAGTGAATCGTATGGCAATGGTCAATGATGCTTATCAGACTTTGGCTGACCCTTATCGACGGGGTGAATATTTACTTCAGCTTGCGGGTTGGCAAAAGCCCGATGAAAATATTACCATTAAGTCACCAGCTTTATTAATGGAGCAACTGGAGCTTCGTGAACGTTTAGCTGAGATTAAATTAATTGACGATCCCTTTGATGAGTTAGAAGAATTTCAGCAGGAAATTGAGACTTTAATTTCACTGCAGGTTAAACAAATCGCTGACTTATTCGCTCAAAATCATTCCGAACAGTCTGAATCAGAACAAGTACAAAACACAATTTTTGCAGCTCTGGTTCGGTTAAAATTTTTACACAAATTACTGGATGAGATCCGGTTATTTGAAGATCAGCTCGATGAGTAACTTATGGCATTAATGCAAATTTCAGAACCTGGCCAAAGTCAGGCTCCTCATCAGAAACGTATCGCTGTGGGTATCGATTTAGGTACTACCCATTCTCTGGTGGCGGTGGTTAGAAACGGCAAAGCTGAAGTGCTTGCCGATGCCAGTGGTGAAACTCTACTACCTTCGGTGGTGCAATATCTTGCTGGAAAAAACAATAATGACCACTCGGTGGAAGTTGGGGCAAAAGCCTTAAAGGAGGCTGCCAGTAACCCGGAAAATACCATTACTTCTATTAAACGTCTCATGGGTAGAAGTGCTGCAGATGTTTCAACTACGCTTCCTTATGCTTTTGCTGAAAAGGAAGGTATGGCAGTCATTCAAACCTGTCAGGGTGATATTA
>DRNA01000150.1 GCA_011322365.1 Aeromonadales bacterium
ATAGCAGAAATGAAGGCTTTGCCAGTTATATTGCCGATAATGTCAGAGTGGGTAATATTTATATTAATCGCGATATGATTGGAGCGGTTGTGGGTGTACAACCCTTTGGTGGCCAGGGACTTTCCGGTACCGGCCCTAAAGCGGGTGGGCCTTTTTATCTGCATCGGTTCTGTACTGAAAAAACCATCTCCAATAATACCGCAGCCATTGGTGGCAATACCACCCTGCTGGCCCTGGCTGATGACTAAGTTGATGACTAATTAGTGGCTGAAATTCACCCGGATTATATTCACCATATCAGCGAGCAAATTGCGCCCGATGAGTTGTCTGATTTTTTAGCTATCTGCCAGAGCCCCCTGCGGGTAAGTATTCGCATTAATACCCTTAAAATCTCTGTTAATGAGTTTAAAGTCCTGGCAGAACAAAATCAGTGGCAACTGCTACCGGTTCCCTGGTGTGAAAGCGGCTTCTGGCTTGAACGACCCGCTAACCAGCTGGAACAAATACCCCTTGGAAATACCCCGGAACATCTACTGGGCCTTATCTATATTCAGGAAGCCAGCTCCATGTTACCGGCTGAAATACTGCTTAAAATTTATCAGCAACACCAGGCAAAATTTCCTGAGAAAATTCTGGATATGGCCGCGGCACCGGGTTCTAAAACCACACAACTTGCAGCCATTACTCAACAACAGGCTTTGCTTTTTGCCAATGAACTTTCCAGTAGTCGCTTAAAATCCCTGGCCAATAATTTTAGGCGTACGGGTGTGGTCAACTACTGCCTGTTACATAAAGATGGGCAGGACTTTTCAACACTGACGCCTGATACTTTTGATGCTATTTTACTGGATGCTCCCTGTGGCGGTGAAGGCACAGTACGAAAAGATCCCAACGCACTGAAACACTGGGCAATAGAAAATGTATTAGCCAATGCCGGATTACAGCAAAAATTAATTGAAGCGGCTTTTATCGCCTTAAAGGATAATGGCGTACTGGTCTATTCGACCTGTACACTTTCTCGTGAAGAAAATGAAGCTATCTGTCATCAATTATTACAAGCTCATCCTGAGCAATGTAGCACCATTTCATTACAGCATGTATTTCCAGGATCGGATAAAGCATGGACCCCGGAAGGGTTTGTTAAAATCTGGCCTCATATTTTTGACAGTGAAGGTTTCTTTGTGGCCGCTTTTAAAAAACTGTCGGCAGCGACCAATAACTCAAATGCTGAGTTAACAAAATCAGTGGGAAAAATCTGCCACTCAGGGTATTGGTCAAACCCTGTAGACGATTTGATGTTATCCATTAAGCGCTATTTTTTAGAACATTTTGCTTTTGACCTGAACAGCTTAAAGGGTCAGTTTTTAGTTAAAAATGATAAACGATCCGAGACTCTCTGGCTATTCCCATCGGCTTTGGGTAACTCATTATTTAAAACATTAAAACCCAATAGAACCGGCATTAAAATAGTTGAATGTTTTACCCGAGGTAGAAAAATTCAATTCCGACTCAACCATGAATGTTGCATAGCTTTTGGAAAACAATTTAAGCACCATGTAGTCTCAGTGACATTAGAGCAATTACAGCAAATCTATCTGGGAAAAGATATTACTATTGAGGATAAAAGCATAACTGGAGATTGTGTCATCGTCTATGAAGGACAACCAGCTGGTATCGTCAGAGCCATAAAAGGACGCCTGAAAAATAACCTACCACGAGAATTATTAAAAGATCGGTTAAACTGGATCGTCACTTAAGTCCTCACCCATTGCGAATGAATTCACTCTGACCTGATATGTACAAAAAATACTAAAAGCAATTTTCTGTATTATAAATATTTATACACACAATCATTAGAATCATCAACATTGACATTTCATCGCATATAAGTACAATGTACATATGAATAAACTTAAATTTGAGTGGGATAATGAGAAGAATAAAACAAACACCAAAAAACATGGTGTTTCCTTTGAAGAAGGTAAAACTGTATTCTTTGATGAATATGCACTCCAATTTTTTGACCCTGAGCATTCTGAAGACGAAGATCGCTTTCTTTTGCTCGGAACGAGCTTTAAATCACAAACTTTAGTCGTTTGTCACTGCTTTAGAGAGGAAGAAACAAAAGTACGGATTATTTCTGCAAGAAAAGCAGATAAAGATGAACAACAGGTATATTGGAGTGAAAGAAAATGAAAGATCATTATGACTTTTCAAAAATGAAAGGAATAAAAAACCCTTATATTAAATTCCTTAAACAACCAGTAACTATACGGCTTGATTGCGATTCTGTTGATTATTTTAAATCTTTAGCAGAAGAATCTGGTATCCCCTATCAAACGCTCATTAATTTATATTTACGTGATTGTGCTATAAGCCACCGTAAATTAAAAATGCAGTGGCAACCATAAAATTTTTTAAGCACAGCCAAGGCAAGGTTTGTTCCTCAATAATAGTGACTTGAGGACAGGCTATTTCATAGTTCCTAATAGCAACTTCTTTTCTGTTTATTTTCTTTGTTTAAAAAAACTCTGCATCACAACAAAATCTTCATAATATCTGAATAAACACCTGCGGCGGTAACTTCTACCCCGGCGCCATAACCTCTGAGTACCAACGGAATAGGGTTATAGTATCTACTGTAAAAGGCCAGGGCATTTTCGCCTGCTTTCACTTTAAAAAGTGGATCAGAGTCATCTACCGCTTCTACCGATACCCTGCATTTTCCTGCTTCAATACTGCCCACGTAGCGTAGCACTTTATACTGCTTTGCAGCCTGTTTTATTTTTTCTGCATAATAACTGTCTACTTCGGGTAACCGTGATAAAAAGTCATTTCTATTTCCCTCAATATCAAAGTTCTCAGGTAATGCTGACTGGATCTCAATATCCTCCAGCTCAAGTTTTAAGCCGGCTTCTCTGGCGAGAATTAACAGTTTTCTGGCGACATCCATACCACTGAGATCGTCTCTGGGATCGGGCTCAGTGAAACCTTTTTCCAACGCCTGTAAAGTGACTTCCGAGAAGGCTTTGCCTTCATCCAGCTCACCAAAAATAAAGGATAATGAACCGGATAAGATACCATTGAATTTTTTCAGTTCATCCCCGGCCAGAATTAAATTCTTTAAATTTTCAATCACTGGTAAACCAGCACCCACATTAGTGTCATAAAGAAATTTTCTTCTATTTTGTAACGCTGTTTCTCTCAGTTGTTCATAGTAGACATAAGATTTTGTATTGGCTTTTTTATTGGCTGCCACCACATGAAACCCAGCCTCAAGGTAATCAACGTAACTATCCGCTAAACTATCATTACTACTACAATCAACTATTACCGGAGTCATCAACTGATGATTTAAAACCTGTTCTTCAATCAGAGATAGCGAGAATTTATCGCTACTGGCTTCCAATTGCTTTTGCCAGATTTCTAAATCAAGTCCATCTGGATCGATTGCTATTTTTTTACTGTTTGCTATCCCACAAACGCGCACACCCAGATGATTTTTTTGAAGCACTTCTGTTTGCCTGTGGACCTGTCGAAGCAGTTCGGCTCCTACCCCGCCACAACCCAACAGAAAAAGATTAATATAACGTGTGGCATCGAAAAACTGTTGGTGGCATTTCTTTACCGCAGCATCAGCTTTAGCTGCTCTGATCACCACCGATATGGATCGCTCTGACGATCCCTGAGCTATGGCAATAATATTAATTGAGGCATCGGCTAATGCGCTCATAAATCGACCGGATACGCCCTTTGCCTGATGCATGCCATCACCAATTAAAGAAATAATGGCCAATTCATCAATAAATTCCAACGGCTCTAGAAGTTCTTTTTCCAACTCCAGATGAAATTCATCTTGCAGGGTTTCTTTAGCAAGCATTTTATCTCGCGTATGGATTGACAGACTAATACTGTATTCCGAGGACGATTGCGTAATGAGGATAATGGATATTCCCGCTCTGGAGAGACAGGAAAAAAGACGACCGGCCATTCCAACCTTCCCTTTTAAACCCGAACCGGTAATATTGATCATAGAAATATCACTTAATGATGATATGGCTTTAATTTTCTCTTTTCGGATAACACTGGTTTTACTGATCAGGGTGCCACTTGCCCCCGGTTCTTCGGTATTTTTAATACGACAGGGGATCTCGTATTTAATCAACGGTGAAATGGTTTTAGGATGTAATATTTTGGCCCCAAAATAGGAAAGCTCCATGGCTTCCTGATAGCTCAAAGTCTGCAACAGGTTAGCATCAGCAACCAGGCGGGGATCACAATTATAGATGCCGTCAACATCAGTCCAGATTTCACACTCCTTTGCATTGAATAATATCGCCAATGCGGTTGCTGAATAATCCGATCCATTTCTGCCTAACAATACAACTTCATTCTTACTGTTTTTTGCCACAAACCCCGGCATCAGATAAATACTCTCCGCTTCAATTTTAGTATTAAATCTGTGGATACTTTTTTCCAGATTAATCTCAGCTTCCAGAGCATCACCTTCGGCCAGAAAAATATCATTCGGTTCCAAAATATTTACATTGGCACCACAACTAAGTAGAAGCGCCTGCATCACGCTTACACTGAGCCTTTCGCCACTGCTGATAATTTTTGCATAAATAGTATCCGGACATTGACCCAAAAGATTTAACCCTTGTAACCATTGAGCTAATTCAGTCAGTATATTCTCGATCCCCGGCCAGACATTATTCCCTTTAAACGGGTTTGCAGAAAAGCTGTTGTCACTGTTTTCATCGGTTTCCAGCTGTTGCAATAAAGTTTCAAAAAAACTTCGTAACTGCTGCTGTTCATCCTCAGTTTTTTCCTGACTGGCAGCAAGCTGAGTCAGTTTCACTAACTGATTGGTTATGGTGGCCGGAGCCGATAACACCATCGCTATAGAGGTTTCCTTTGTCATCTGTGACAGTACAATATCTGCCACCTGTCTGAAATGACCGGCATCTCTTAACGATGTACCACCAAACTTTAACACTTTCATTTTTAGCTCCAATAATAGTTAACACTTTTATGCCTAAGTATTTAAATCAGGTATTTGCTTAATAACCAAATATCTCTCTGTCATCCCGACCTTGTGGAGGGATCTTAAAGCTTCAAGATCCCTCCACAAGGTCGGGATGACAACTTATTCCTTAGATAGGGAGTATTTAATTAAGCAATTCTAAATTAATTTCATCAGTTATCAATATAACTGAGTTAAATACATAAGCATCAACACTTTTAATCCGGAAAAATACACTAACAAAAAACCCGCAGTTTTAAGGCTGCGGGTTTGATAAAAATAGCAACAAAGCGATATCATCCCGGGCCTTTGAAGGGGCCTGTGGTGGTCATCATCATTGTCGAGGTATTAATCTTCATTTTGTCAATAAAAAATCTGATTTAAAAATTATACTGCTGAGTGTATGAATAAATTTAACATACTGCAAGAAAATAATACGCTGGATCAAAAAAAATGTAGTTTTTTCTAATTTTGGTTATGCTATAACAGTTTTCAACATCCATATTGCCCACCCCCAATACTAATTAATACAAATGGAGTCTCTGGAACATGCCAATCATTGAAACTGAAATTCCGGCTAATGAACTTGTTTTTGGCCACCCTAAAGGGCTCTACGTCTGTTTCTTTACCGAGATGTGGGAACGCTTTTCTTTTTATGGC
>DRNA01000151.1 GCA_011322365.1 Aeromonadales bacterium
CCAGTTTTGAGTGTTTAGCAGTCCGTGCTGAATATTTAGGCTCATTAAAATTATTTTGCAAATAACGCTTTACCGTATTACGAGAAATGCCAAGCTCTTTGGCAATAGCGCGTTGACTGTAACCTTGTTGATACAATATCTGAATAGTCATAACTTCCTCTCTTGAAATCATGGCACCTCGCAAAAGGTACCAGTGTGATACAACTGGATCAGATTTCAACTGGTGAGGTGGATCAGTTTTGCATTGTTGGTAACAACTATATTGAATCCGTTGTACTCAACGCCCTACGAACTCATCTTATGCGTGATGATTTGGTGAAAATATTCTGCAAAGAATATACACGCCATATGAACAAGCTTCAAAGTCAGAAGGATCAAACAATACAAATCTATAAGGCAGAGCGAACCAAGCTCTCTAAAGAGCGCGAGAACATCGTTACAGCAATTAAACAGGGCATTGCAGTCCATCTTATTAAAGATGATTTTGAGCGCGTCTCTGAGCGTTTAGAGGAACTTGATACCCTCATCAATAACAAACAGGATTCACGCCCCCTGCTCCATCCTGTTATGGCGGATCGGTATCGCAAAGAAATTGCCAATCTACAGAAATCTTTAAATCGTGAAGATAGTCGAGACGAGGCGCATCTGCATTTACGCGCTCTCATTGAGAAAATTGTTTTAACGCCGCACGCAGACAAGCCGGAGCTGTCTATTGATTTACATGGGGATTTAGCTGGAATATTACGAATAGCATCACAGGAGAATTCTATGACAAAAACAACAGACATAAAAAAACGGTTCAGGAAAATTGCTGCCAATGACAATAATTTACCTGAACCGTCTATAGAGTTGGTAGCGGGGGCTGGATTTGAACCAACGACCTTCGGGTTATGAGCCCGACGAGCTACCAAGCTGCTCCACCCCGCACCAGAACGCGGAGGATTCTAACGTAGTCTCCGGTTAAACACAATAACTATTAGCAATATAATTACCCTTTCGGAGACCTTGTTATTTGGACAGGGTTGAAACCTTACTTATCATCCTTTTTTTTGCTTTTAACCGGTTCATCAATATCATCAGCTGTTAGCTCTTTTCCTTCCATCAACAGAGCTATCTGCTTTTGATTCAGTGTTTCATAATAGATCAATGCTTCGGCCATTTTATGTAACACATCTTTATGTTCTTCCAGAATACTCCAGGCCTTTTTATAGGCATTATCAATAATTTTTCGAATTTCCTTATCAATGGTTTCAGTAGTTTCCTCTGCAATATGCTTATGTTTGGTTACTGAACGGCCTAAAAAGACTTCGCCTTCTTCTTCGGTATAGGTCATCGGGCCCAATTGCTTACTCAGACCCCATTGTGTAACCATTTTACGGGCCAGATCGGTGGCTCTCTCAATATCGTTACTGGCTCCTGTGGTCACCATATCATCGCCAAATATCATTTCTTCGGCTACACGGCCGCCATAAAGCGAGGCTAACTGGCTTAATATGTATTGTTTTGAATAACTCAGACGATCCTGTTCCGGCAGGTACATGGTGACACCCAATGCTCGGCCCCGTGGGATAACGGTCACTTTATAAACCGGATCATGTCCTTTCATATTCAACCCGACTATGGCGTGACCCGCTTCATGATAGGCGGTGAGCTTTTTCTCTTCTTCACTCATCACCATAGAGCGTCGTTCAGCCCCCATCATGATTTTATCTTTTGCTTTTTCAAATTCTTCCATGGATACTGTGCGGCGATTAGCACGGGCGGCAAATAATGCAGCCTCATTGACAAGATTAGCCAGATCTGCACCAGAAAAACCCGGTGTTCCACGTGCGATTACAGAAGCATCAACATCATCAGAAATGGGAACTTTTCGCATATGAACCTTAAGAATTTTTTCTCGTCCACGAATATCCGGTAAGCCCACTACAACCTGACGGTCAAAACGGCCGGGTCTTAGCAATGCCGGATCCAGTACGTCCGGCCTGTTGGTAGCGGCAATAACAATGACACCTTCTCCACCTTCAAAACCATCCATTTCAACCAGAAGCTGGTTCAATGTTTGCTCCCTTTCATCATGGCCTCCACCCAGTCCAGCGCCCCGTTGACGGCCTACTGCATCGATTTCATCAATAAAGATAATACAGGGGGCATGCTTTTTAGCCTGATCGAACATATCACGTACTCGAGAAGCACCAACACCCACAAACATTTCAACAAAGTCAGAACCGGAAATAGTAAAAAAGGGCACCTTTGCTTCGCCAGCAATCGCTTTAGCTAATAGTGTTTTACCCGTTCCAGGTTGCCCGGTGAGCAATACACCTCTGGGGATACGGCCACCCAGTTTCTGAAATTTTCCAGGATCTCTTAAAAATTCAACCAGTTCACTTACTTCTTCTTTGGCTTCTTCAATACCGGCTACATCATCAAAAGTGGTTTTTACCTGATCTTCACCCATTAGACGCGCTTTTGATTTACCAAAACTCATGGCGCCACGGCCACCGCCGCCGCCCTGCATCTGGCGCATGAAATAAATCCAGACACCTATAAGCAATATCATGGGGAAAGCATTAATCAAAAAGGCCAGGAACCAGTTGGTCTCACGAGGTTTACCCTCAAACCGCACGCTGGGTTTATCTGCCAGAACTTTTTCTAGCGATTCTCCACGTAATGGAATATAGCTTTTAAAAGTACCGCCACTATTAAATTTACCCTTAACTTCTCGCCCGCCAACCACACTCAGTTCCTGAATCTGTCCCTGCTTGATCTGCTGGATCATTTCCGAATAGCTCAGATCTCGGGGTGCATTTTGCATACCAGTAAAATTCTGGAACAGCATAACCATGACAATACCTACCACCAGCCACAGAACCATCTGTTTGCCCAAATCGTTCAAAAGTTTATCCTCTTTCTATTTAGAGAGCGCTGCTTAAAAGTGCTCTATTTAAAAAAACCAGAAACCTGCTCTGGTTATGAAAAATTGTCGGGAAGTTGTTTCGAAAAAACAATACTTAAAAGGCCAGATTATACCTGATAGCCTGTACCTAGTATATATACCTCGCGAGAACGAGCCCTCGAAGCCTTTGGTTTTCGTGTTTTCACCGATTGAAACCGGCTACGTACGTCCTTCATGTAGGTATCAAACCCACTCCCCTGAAATACCTTGACCAGAAAACTGGCATTAGGGTTTGCAACCTGATCAACTAATTCTAATGCTAATTCAGCCAGGTACATCGAACCGGGTTGATCAATAGACTCTACCCCACTCATATTGGGGGCCATATCCGATAAAACAAGGTCAGCACGGGAATCCCCCATTTGCGCCAATATAGCATCCAGAACCTGTTGTTCGCGAAAATCACCCTGAATAAAATCTACACCCGGTAAAGGATCCATAGGCAAAATGTCTGACGATATTACCCGGCCATTCCCATTGAGCTTATGAGCCACCCACTGACTCCAACCACCGGGAGCCGAACCCAGGTCAACAACGGTCATACCCGCGTTTAACAATTGATCCTTCTCATTAATTTCTTCCAGCTTATAAACAGCACGACACCGATAGCCTTCCTGTTGTGCTTTTAACACATAGGGATCATCAAAATGTTCTCTTAACCAGTTACCGCTACTTTTGCTTCTTGACATAATATCCGCTAAATATAACTACTCCTGAAGCTTTATTATAGCCGTTTATCATTAAAATAGCGTATAATGTGCGCTCTAAATATTTTCGGTACAGCAGGGAATTCCATGTCCAGCCTCTCAAATTCGCAAAAACGATTTTTAAAATCTAAAGCCCATGCTTTAAAACCTGTGGTGATTATTGCCGGGAATGGTTTATCTGATAATGTACTGGCAGCCATTGAAGAAGCCCTGGATATCCATGAATTAATTAAAGTGAAAATTAAAGCCGATGACAGAGAAGAAAAAAACGCAATAACTGATCGTATTTGTCAGCAGACTAAAGCTGAGAATATTCAAAGTGTCGGGCATGTACTCACACTATTTCGTCCTGCTAAAACTGCAAAAATCATACTACCAAAAAAGTAATACTTCTTTAATCAGCCCGGAGCCAGCCTGTAATACTAAACCGAGGTTTCGTAGCAAAAGGAGCTACATTTAATCGAGTAAACTTAACCCTACTGAGACAACAAAAAGAGATATTCGACATCATTAAAATTCACTCGCAGCAAGGTGGCTTCTCGGTTGTCATTGGCGAGCCCGGGGTCGGTAACTCCGTCTTACGTGAACACCTTGAAGCGTTAGAAAAAGAACGCGATATTCATTCATTATTTTGTGGGGATTCGTCAGGGTCATGTATATTTTACTATGTAAAATATTTTTTCAATCTTTTTGATTTCTTTGTGCCATAGCCCTTGCTCAATCTCTTTCTTAATACGAGCTAAAGAATAACAAACGCTTCCAGCATGAGTTAGGTTAAAATAATCTGCTATCGATTGATAGGTTGCTCCAGAGTAAAACTTACAGGCATAGATTGCAAATGCTCTACTGGCTGATTGCTCCGTTCTCTTTTTACCCGGCTTTCTTAACTCTTTTTCTTCTTCTTTTATTATTTTACTCACCTGTGTTAGCGCTTCCTGGATTGAAGGCCTATCCTGTAGCATGGCTCTTAATTCTCCCAAATCCACGTTATCGGCTTCATCTTTTCGCTCTGCTCGGAATTCTTTACTGCCTAAAACCCCTAAAATATTTCCTTTATTGTAAAATCGCTTGATATCTTCATCCGTACCTTTCTCAACATACTGTTGATAACCTTTATACCGCTTTTTGTGACCGAGCATTTGGTATGTTTTGTCTCGATACAACCAGAAGGGTGATTTTGCTTTATTAATAAAAGCAGGATAGCTGGACCAGGGATAGTCTTCTAATTGTGCTACCATTTGACGTTTTACTTCTAGTGGATTCCGATGGATATAACGCGTCAATTGAAGAAGGTAGTTGTCTGCATCTACTAATATCGACTTATAGCGCCCTCGAAAAAGTGTGCCATCCTTGCCACTCCTGCGATTATGCCACTGGGTATATTTCCCATTAATATGCTGCATAATTTGACTCAGATTGGCTTTGGGGGTTTCAATCATTAGATGGTAATGATTGCTCATCAAGCAATAAGCATGAATGATGGCATCATATCGCTCAACAGACTCTTTTAGTGTTGATAGAAAAGCTTCATAATAACTCTTATCATGAAAAATTATCTGGCGATTTCGGCCACGGTTCATTACGTGGTGGAAAGCACCTTCATATTCTATTCTTGTTGGCCTTGGCATAACATCAGAGTATATCGAATGTTTTTACATAGTACAATATACATGACCCCTTTTTTTATTGCTTTCTAAGCTGCCTGTGCGGCAGTGAACTAGACAATGGTTTAAATCGAAAACTTTTTGGTTTTCTAAGCTGCCTGTGCGGCAGTGAACGTAGATTATATCACTACTGGATTAACGATAACTTTCTAAGCTGCCTGTGCGGCAGTGAACCTTCTGGCGTAAACTTATCAAAGACACAGTTATTTCTAAGCTGCCTGTGCGGCAGTGAACAATCTACGCCCGAGATAAACGCTACTATGAAATTTCTAAGCTGCCTGTGCGGCAGTGAACATAATCCTACTCACGTTGTAACCAGAACTTACTTTCTAAGCTGCCTGTGCGGCAGTGAACCATCGCATTATGACCTCGCTATCGCTTTCGATTTTCTAAGCTGCCTGTGCGGCAGTGAACGTCGTCCAGGAACTGTTCGACTACTCGTTCAGTTTCTAAGCTGCCTGTGCGGCAGTGAACCTCTACCAAATTAAAAACCATTACATCAAAGTTTTCTAAGCTGCCTGTGCGGCAGTGAACTAGTATTGGTATCACGTTTCTTTTGAGTAATGTTTCTAAGCTGCCTGTGCGGCAGTGAACCTCACAATTTAACCAGGGCATTGGATAGTATTTTTCTAAGCTGCCTGTGCGGCAGTGAACTTAAAGCTGACTCGGATAAAATCTAAGCCGCTTTTCTAAGCTGCCTGTGCGGCAGTGAACTCAACAAAAAGATTAGCTCTGAATGTATCTACTTTCTAAGCTGCCTGTGCGGCAGTGAACGTAACTGAAGCCCCACTAGTAAATAAACCAGATTTCTAAGCTGCCTGTGCGGCAGTGAACGAAAGCGTCAAGCAACACGATTTCAGAAGGCATTTCTAAGCTGCCTGTGCGGCAGTGAACAATATTATAACAGCAAAAAAATAAGTTACAGCAATCACTTAACGGATTATTTGCCATTTTACCCATTAATTTTTGCGTTGTTGTAACTGTTTGATTTTTCTAAATTGTTAAAGAGCTTATAATTTTTTGGTCAAAATCATTTTATGCCTTAATTGAAGGACTTTTTGGGGATATATTTAAC
>DRNA01000152.1 GCA_011322365.1 Aeromonadales bacterium
GATGTGCTATTCGGACCTGCTTATAAAGGCATCCCACTGGCTACCGGGACTGCAATGGCACTCGCCAGCCAGTTTCAAAAAGATACACCGTATTGCTTTAATCGTAAAGAAGTCAAAAATCATGGTGAAGGCGGCACCATAGTTGGGGCTCCCTTACAGGGTAAGGTATTAATTATTGATGATGTTATTACTGCAGGAACCGCCATACGTGAAGCCATGGATATTATCTATAATGCCGGAGCTGAACCCGCTGGCGTGGTCATCGCGCTCGACCGCGAGGAAAAAGGACAGGGTGGACTCTCAGCTATCCAGGAAGTGGAACAACAGTACCAGATCCCGGTCATAGCTATTATTAAACTGCAAGATTTAGCAAATTACCTGAAAAATCAGGGAAATGAGACTATATTAAAAGCTATAAATGCCTATCGACATCAATATGGAATTAGCCATTAATTCCATTTTAGATAGTTAGCCATATTTCTTGCATGTTACGTTTGTGATGGAGAAGTTGTCTTGAAAAAAAATTTAATACTATGCTGCCTCTTAACAGGTCTCGCTACAACATCATACCATGATGCTTTTGCAGCCAAATCTCCCGGCAAAAAAATTCGGATGTACAAATACAAAAATGCTGAAGGTGTTACCGTGGTAAAAGATTACCTGCCTGCAGAAGTTGTTCCGAAAGGTTATACAATTGTCGATAAATATGGCAACAGCATTGAAGTAGTTGCTCCGGTTCAAACTAAAGAAGAAAAAGCAGCCGAGCAAAAACGTCTAAAGCTGGCAAAACAGGAAGAACTAAAAATCCACGCCCAGCTAAAACGCGACAATGAACTACTTCGACAATTTACTACAACCGAAGATCTTATTCGTGCAAGAGAAAATCAGTTAAATTCAATTCGTGTTGAAATTGGTATTCGTGCTTCCAACACCAATCGTATTAAAAGGCAATTAAAAACCTATCAGGAAAAAGCTGCCGGATTTGAAAGAAGAGGTCAACCTGTACCGAAAGCATTATTGGATAATATCGAGATCTCCTTAAAACAAATAGCTGATAGTGATCAATTCATCACTAATAAAAATGATGAACAGGATAAAGTAACTGCCCGTTTTGATATTGACATTAAACGTTTTGATGAACTTAACGCACAACGGAAAAGACGCATGGCTGCCAACGCTGCACAGCGAAAGCTCAATAGTCGATATTCTTTTCGTTGTGATGATCTCTCGAAATGTGCCAAAGCCTGGCAATTAGCACAACTTTACGCTAAAGATCATGCCACTGGTCGTATTGAGCTTATCACTGATACACTCATCATTACCGAAAAACCACGTAAAGATATGGATTTAAGTTTAAGTTTTACCCGTATTCCCGATCGTGAAAACAATGTAGAAATTCGTCTGGATGTATACTGTCGTGATAATGCTGCAGGAAAGAGCCTGTGTGCCAGTGGCAAAGTGGCCGCGATAAAAGAAGGAATGGCAGCTTATATCAAAAGCCACTTATAACTTGTGCGCCTAAAAACTATAGCGGTAACCCATATAGGCGAAATAGATGGTTGTATTTTGTGAATTAAAATTTGGAATTTGAGTTACAAAATAAATCATTCCGGCTTCAGCATAAAATATATGCTTCTTTTCCTGATACTGATAGCGTAGAGATGGTGAAATATTAAACTGACTACTGCCATTAGTATTATTTCTGAAATCAAAACGAATTTTCGGATTAAAATAGGATTTTTTACCCCAGGGTAAACGACTATTTCCATAAATAGAAAATATCTTTGATGTATTTAAACTGGAATAACGAATACCCACATAGCTGGTATCTCTGGATGTAAGTACTTTTCTACCGGTTGCCTGAAAATTTAAATAAAATTGACTACCCGAACTTGCAAAAGCAGGCACACCACCCGATGCGGGAGCGGCAGAAAGATTCAACCAGGTTAAACTACCACTAAAATCTATATCGTCAGTATAGGGCATGCTGATCTGAACCGAAGCACTTTTACTTTCAAGTGTACGATCTATCGCCAGATCCTGGATCTCGGCATCAGTAATAAAAAGTAATTGTAACTCCTGAATACTATCAGCCGGCTGCCCTATCAAAGCATTACGCGTGCTTAAATAAGGGCTTTTTCTGATATTAACTGACCAGTTCACTCGTGTATCATTTTCAAAACGGTGATTACCATTAACTAAAAATGCATTCAGTGATTTAAAATGTGTATCATAATCCACCAGGCTGAAAAAGGAATTATTGCCTGACACATAGCGAGCTTCTCCACCCACGGCCTGCCGGTCAATTAATCCACCTTTGATATCCTGCTGGATAGCAAATAGATTAAAATCAAAATCTTTCCAGATATTATCAAAATCTACATTCAATCCATAAAAAACACGTTCAGTATCAATACTGGTTATGCGAGAACTATCAACTGGAAAACCTGAAACCAGATTGATAGAAATATCTTCAAAAGTTTCAGCTGATAATAGCAAACCGTCAAACCGACCAATAACACCACCCTTATGAGTTCGCTGTCGACCCAATCGAGCTTTATATTTATTGTCTGCTGTTTGTGCATTAATATACAGATAACGTAATCGCTCCGTTGTCGCGCTGGACGAAGGAAGTAAATCTTCATAATGACCACCTGAAAATCTTACCTGTAGTTCATAATCATCGCTCCGATAACGACCGGTGACATCTGCATCAATATTGAGTAAAGAAAGTGAGTTTCGGTAATCTCCATTATTATCTACCGTCCCGGTGTAGCGGTAATCACTGGATAAACTTCCATAATTTGCCCACCCCCGGCTATTTTTTCGGCGAGACCGGGAACGGTTTTTCAGCTTTCGATCTTTTGCAAGCGTTTCTAATCCAATGAGAGCATCCAGCCGCTGTTGCACCCGCTTAGCCTCCGGTGTGTCAGGATATTCTTTAAGGAAACGTTTATATTCATCTCGAGCAAAAGCCAGTTGGCCTTTTCTTTCTCTGGCCACGCCAATAAATTCCTGGGCTAATTTTTGTTGCTTATTGTTACCAGTTTTTCTCAACTGAGTCATCAGTAAAATGGCTTTATCGTAACGACCTTCCGCTAAAGCAGTTTTAGCCTTTGTCCATAAATTTTCACCTGTAGTTGCTGAAACATTTTGTCTGACTATTCTAAATTCCAGACTACGCAATTTTTTGCCCTGAAAGGTTTTAACAGTTACCGCATCAGCAAAACTGATATTAGCAATAAAATCACCAGTGGGATCCCTTTGCAATTCCACCGTCCTTAATGGCATAGCTACTGAGGGTTGCCACTGCAATACCGTACGTTGAAACAAGATTGTATGCTGTAGCAGAGCTCGTAATCTCACCTGAAATTCTTTAGATTTTTCACGAGGAACAATTGATATTAATTGCATTGGCTCAGAAAAATTTAGCTTGAAACCTCGATAATTAAAAGTTTTAACTTCTTCTATATCGGAGAGTAGTCCATGTCCAGTGTCTTCAACTCTTTCCTGTGTTTTTGATTTTATTTTATCTGACCAGTCAATAACTACCCGATAAGATTGTTCACCCTTTGCCGGAATAGTAAATATTTTTTTTAGTTGTTGACGATTGATAGTCAGGTGAAGGATATAACCGGATTTTGTTTTTTCCAGAGAAACGCCATGACTTTTTGCATCTTGGGGTACGTTAATTTTGTTCTTCAACTCAAGCTGATTAAAAATTACTGAAAACGCATTTTTATGCCAACGTGTCTTGTAGTCATTTTTTGCTGATAATTCCAACACCAGTCTATATCGGTCAGGATCACTCCCAAAACGTATTTTTTTTAATTCATTTGCTGATGTGACAGGCATCATCAGGGCCTGCCCCATTAAAAGCAGGCACAAGATAAAAAGTGTCTTAAATTTCATTTAGCTTCAGGTTCCAGTACTCTAATCAAAACTACTATCATTGACTCGGTGTTCACCATTTCGAGTTTTCTTAATAGTAGTAAAGGTGTCATCGGTATACTCATGACAGGAACCGGCACAATCTCGTAATTCATCCACAGTATAATATATTGTAGTCGGACTTTTAGTTTTCTTGTGCTCTTTCTGTTTATAGCGATTAGCATGACAACCTGCACAATCCGGCTGATAAGGGAACTGCCAGGGAATCACTTCATTATTTGAAGTATGGCAATCGGTACAATCAAGATTCTGACGATGATCGCCTGGATATGCTCCCGTATGGGTATAAAATGACGGTAACCAGGATTGTGGACTATGACAGGAATCACATTCAACGGTGGTAATAAAGTGGCCGGGATTTTTTCCGGTAGCAATATTACCATCATGGCAGGAAGTACAGGAACCCTGAACTTCATTGTGATCCACTTTTACTGCCGGTGCCCAGGTTAGCGTTGAATGACAGGCATCACAGGTGTTGCTACTCAAAATGTGCTGCTGGTTTTTCCCGGTAGCGGTATTACCATCATGACAACTGGAACAGGGTTGAGTAATGCCGGCATGATCAAAACTGGCCGGTATCCAGGCATCGGTACTATGACAATTATCACATTCTAACGTAGTCAACACATGATCCGGTGTTTTTCCGGTAGCCGTATTACCATCATGACAACTGGAACAGGGTTGAGCTATACCTGTATGGTCGAAGCCAGCGGGTGACCAGGCATTGGTATTATGACAACTGTCACATTCCAGGGTAGTTAATAAATGGTCAGGCGTCTTACCTGTAGCGGTATTTCCATCATGGCAGCTCGAGCAGGGTTGTGTAATATTGCTATGATCAAATCTGGCTGGGGTCCATGCTATGGTCGTATGACAATTATCACATTCAAGTGTTGTCAAAACATGGTCAGGCGTCTTACCCGTAGCGGTATTACCATCATGACAACTTGAACAGGGTTGAGTAATACCCGAATGATCAAATGATGCAGGTGTCCAGGCCAAAGTACTATGGCAATTCTCACAATCCAGTGTGGTCACCAGATGATCAGGATTTTTACCTGTTGCGATGTTGCCATCATGGCAACTCATGCAATTTCCCAAAACCTCATTATGATCAACCATTGTCGCAGGAGTCCAGTTAAAATTAGAATGGCAACTTTCACATTTTTCGGTACTTAATATATGTGTTGGATTTTTCCCTGTAGCAATAGTGCCATCATGACAGGTATTACAACTTCCGATGACTTCATTGTGATCCACACGGGTTTCAGGACTCCAGCTAATCGTTGAATGACAGGACTCACAGGTAGTTGACGTTAAAATATGTTTCGGATTTTTTCCCTGGGCAATGCTGCCATTATGGCAACTGCCACAGGAACCCATCACTTCATTATGATCCACTTTTGTTGACGGACTCCAGGAGACTACTGCATGACAGGATTCACAGGACTCACTGGAAAGAATATGCTGAGTATTTTTTCCCTGTGCAATGCTGCCGTTATGGCAACTACCACAGGAACCCATTACTTCATTATGATCCACTTTCGTTGACGGACTCCAGGATATGGTAGCGTGACAGGATTCACAGGTCAGGCTGGATAAAATATGTTTGGGATTTTTACCTTCAGCTACTTTACCATCGTGACAATTACTACAGGAACCAAAGGCCTCATTATGATCAAAATTAGGAATTGAACCCCAGTTCACATCCACATGACAACTTTCACAATTTTCACTGGTCTGCATATGATTAGCTGTACGGCCTGTTGTGACCTGATCATTATGGCAATTTTGGCAATTACCCTGTGCCGAGGCGTGTTCAATACGGATAATCTGATCCCAACCCGTAGTAATATGACAATCAGCACAGTGATTACTGGTTGGCATGTGCTTGGGTGATTTTATTGAACCATTAATATTTCCCTGATTCGCATGACAAAATTCACATTGGGTTGGTGTGCCTTTAAACACACCATTTTTATGGCAGGCTGAACATTCCAGTGTCGCGTGCTGACCTTCAAGGGGAAATCCGGTAGAAAAATGATCAAATTTGGATGCTGCAAGCACGGATTGAGAAAATGTTAATAAAGCCATTAAAATAAATAAAGTTGCCGGCACTAAAGTAAATTTGTAAAAAAAACATTTTTTTACAAATTTACTTTTTTCAATTTGTTCATTAATTATAACTTCTTGCATATTCTTCTCCTAAAACCGGTCATCCTTCTTTCTTTAACTTTCTACATTCTGTGGTCTTGTTCAATTATCGCATACAATTCTTAATTCGATCATCTAACATCATCAAACACTTCCGTGCCATGACACTGCTGACATTCAGGGCCAAAATCGCCATGATGAATATCATCCTGCTGGTGGCAACTATTACATCTTTGTTCAGGATGCAAAGGGTCCGCAATTTCCTCACTATGACATAGCTCACAGGAAAGTCGTTGATGCGCGCCTTCCAGTAAAAATTTAGTCTGGGTATTATGATCAAATTTCCAGGTAATCCAGGCTACGGTATTGTGACAATTAGCGCAGGATTTACCTAAACTGCCTTTATGAACATCGTTACCCTTATGACAATTTTCACAGTCTTTTTCAACCCGTTTAAAATCTGCATCAAAGTGGCAATTTTCACATAATAAATTGCTGTGAGCACCCGTTAATGGGAATTGACTGAAATCATGATCGTACACCGTATCTTTTTTCCAGCTTTGCTGTCTGTGACAGTTCTCACATTCTTTACCTAAATTTCCCTGATGTGGATCGTTAGCTTTGTGACAATCCACACAGTCTCGACCTTTTACATTGGTTTTACCCATGAGCCCGGAACTATGACAGGATTCACAGCTTATTTTTTTATGCACTCCAACCAGGTCAAATTGAGTGTCCTGGTTATGATCAAATTCTGTTTCCCCCCAACTGATCGAACCATGACACTGTTTACACTCATTGCCATTAGCGCCTCGATGAACATCATCATCTTTGTGGCAGTCTATACATTGCTGCGGCAACTTCAGGGGTAAATCTTTCCGGTGGCAACTTTCACAGGCAATTTTTTTATGATGACCTAACAGGTCAAACTCCGTATCTTTATGATGATTAAATTTTGTTTTACTCCATTTTTGTTCTTCATGACAGTTTTGACACTTTTTACCCATCACCCCAAAGTGCTTGTCTTTAGATAAATGACAGGAGATACATTCTGTTTGTGTATCTTTATACTGCTGATTCAAATGGCAACTACTACAGGCCAGGTTTTTATGTTGACCTAACAATGGGAAATCTGTTTTATCATGCTCAAAATCAGACTGTAGCCAACCCTTTTCTGAATGACATTGAGTACAGTCATCTCCTAACTTACCCTTATGTACATCCTTATGGCAATCCACACATTCAAACTTTTCAATTTTAAAATCGGTAAATTTCTTTTTTCCACTTCTATGTTCAGCATTATGACAGCTACTGCAATCCAGATTTGAATGCCGCCCTTTTAAATGAAATGCCGTATGATCATGGTTGTAATTATCTTTATCTAATCCCACGATATCGGCATCTCTGCCTAGATGATCACTATGGCAGCTATTACAGTTATCCGTTTCATGATTTGTCATGGAACCATGAAAATTTTTCTTTTCATTTATATCCTGTTGAACACTTTTATGACAATCCAGACACAAAGGTGTCTGGTTAGATTGATCGAAATGTTCATGACATTTTTGGCATTGACTCTCTATATTGGCATGAGCCTGGGTCAAATCACCCGGTATTAATAGCATCTGTTTTAAACTGAGCTCTTCATCTTTTGATTCCTCTGCAAAGCCAGAGGAAAATGGCAACCACAGCAAAACAACGACCGCTATTCGTCGCAAAAGCTTTGTTATTAGCACTGTCAACCAGGATTTCAACTCATCCCTACTATTGTTCATGAATACCTATTACCTACCATTTAAAGAAAAGCAATTATCAGGCCAAAAATAAAATACTTATAAATCAGCACCTTAGATATTAGCCATGGATAAATTGGGGCATTTAACCATTTTCCGGGTGATATAACCCAGATATTTTTTATCCCTTTAACAAATTCAGAATATCCTCATTTTTCCCCGCCAGATCAAAACCATTCTGTCCCAGTGCGTTTTTTCGATTTGGGTTTGCTCCATGGCGCATTAATAAACTCACGCAATTTTTACAGTTACTTTTTATAGCAATCATCAATGCCGTCTCACTGGCATGATTTCTATTTGAAACATTGAGATCATCATTTCTTGAAAGCAATAATTGTAAAACTTTTTTATGACCGGCTGCCGCTACCATTAACGGTGTATTTCCTGTTTTGGACTTTACCTTCAAACTGGCATGATGCTTAAGCAATAATGCTACCGTATCTAAATGATCATGAATGATGGCTCGAAATAACGGCGTTTGTTGCCTGTTGTCTTTTGCATCCACAATACTCCCGTTTGCCAGCAATAGCTCAACCAGGGATTTATTGCCCATATCAGCCGCATACCAGAGAGCCGAGCGATTCAGATCATCCACCGAATTTACATCAAAGCCTTTATGAATAAGGGTAAGCACTACCTGGGGTAATCCGTATTTACTGGCAAGTAAAATGTAATTAATACCGTTATTATTTCGTTTAAAATTAGCTAGTTGTGCCTGGATGAACTTTAACGAGACTTCCTGATTTTTATTAACAATTGACAGCCACAGCGGTGTTTTATCAAGCGGTAATGCCATCAAGTTCTTTTTAGGCACAGTATCCATTAATAAGTCTACAATACCCACATTATTATTTTTTGCTGCCAGTTGTAGCAACCTGACCGACTGGTTTATCCTGCTTTTACTATTAAGTGGGAACTTTTTTAACAAAGTCGTTGCCAGCAGTTTATTTTTGCTTTCAATGGCCAATACAATAGAATTTGATCCACCAGGATTTTTTTCCCAGGGATTTGCACCCTGTTTTAACAATAAGTTGGCCAAATCCCAATCATGTTGAGAAATCGCCGCTGCCAGTAGTGGCCAATGATAATAAAGACTACCGGCTGAATTAACCTGTTTTTTTAATAACTTCAACCTGGGTTGCAATGCTGTATGTTTTGATGTGTTTTTGCGAAAAGGCTTTATTAGTGCTGCAATTTTTTTATTGGAGAGGTTATCGACAATATCCAGGCTATTAAGTCCTTTTTTATCTTTTATAGTGACATCCGCACCCTGGTTAAGTAATCGTTTTATCAAGCTGTTATTTTTTGTTTTAATGGCGAGCATTAATGGGGTTCTACCCTGTTTATTCTGACTATTTACATCAACTCCTTTGTTGATTAATGCATTAACCAGATCCGTCATCGTATGTAAAACAGCCAGATGCAGGGCAGAATCATTATTCTTGTTAAGAAACTCGGTACTGGCCCCCTGTTGTATTAACCAGAGAGCCATTTTTTGCTGTTCTGATCGTATTGCTACAGCTAATGGAGTGGATCCATTAGCATTTTTCTTATTAATATTAACTCCGTTTTGCAATGCTGCTTCAGCTTTAGAGATGTCACCCGATACAGCGGCATAATCCAGCATTAATTGGGCTTTCTGATTATCCATCTTGACAACCTGGCTTTTACTATCCAGTTTTCTCAGTAAACTTTTTGCCAGCTGATGTCCCTTCTGTGCAGCAGTAAACAGATAAAATTTTGCTGAAGTAATATCTTTGTCAATGTCCTTACCACTAAAATACATGGACCCCAGCAGATAATTAGCTTTGGTATGGCCCTTTTTTGCAGCACGTCTTAATAAAGATAAAATTGAGGAAAGATTTTGTTTTTTAGTCGGTAATTTCAGATAAATTAATGCTAGTTGGTAAGATGCTTCCTCACTACCAGCATCTGATAAATGCTTAAGTTGGGGTATAGCGGCATCAAATTGTCGAGTTAATAACTTTTTTTGAAGTTCAATGGGTAATTTGTCATGGTTATTATGTTGTCGTGCCCATCCAGTTGATATACCCAACATGAAAATGACAACAAAAAAAGTAACCGTTAGAATACCTTTGTTAAGCCGTTCCATATTTTGTTGTCACCTCTATACCAATTTTCTTCAGGAAGGGAGTGGGAAGAATTCCACCCGCACACACGATGATAGCTGTATTTTTTCTCTCAATAACTTTCTCTTTTTCACCATGCGTGATTTTTATTTCAACGGTATCATCTGTAATTCTGGTGACGTTTGAGCTCATCAATACAGTCATTTTCCCTTCCGACTCCAGACGTTCAATGCGGGCTCTATTTTTAGGCTTGGCTCGAGAGAAAGCTTCCGATCGATAACTGATTGTCACCGTTGAATTTCCTAATTCTGCAATACTACAGGCAGCTTCCAGAGCACTATCTCCACCACCAACAACCAGTACATGATCATTTTTATATTGCTCCGGGTCAATCATGCGATAGGCAACTTTAGATTTCTCTTCTCCTTCTACACCCAACTTCCTGGGAGTTCCACGTCGACCTATTGTCAATAAAATACGTCTTGTCTGGTAGCTTTTTTTGCTGCTAGTCACCGTAAAGCCCTTCTCGATATCTCCGCTAATATCAACCAGTGCTTCTTTTTCCTGAATTTTCACATTATTTTCACGAACAACTTTCATCCAGAAACTCATCAGCTCTTCTTTGGATATTTCGGTAAATTTTACCGCTCCCACCAGAGGCAGCTGAGCAGGTGCTGTCATCACCAGCTTTCCTCGTGGAAAATGAGCCACTGTTCCCCCCGTGGTTTCCTGATCGATAGTAATGGTATTTAATCCTTCCGAAATTGCCTGTAACGTTGCCGATAAGCCGGAAGGTCCAGCGCCAACAATAATGCAGTCGAGCATACCACCGGCACGTTTTCTGGGGAGTTTCTTACTGATTGACTCCATAGCCTGCCGGCCCTGTTCGATGGCATTTTTAATCAACCCCATACCGCCCAATTCACCAGCAATATAAATGCCGGGAACCGAAGTTTCAAATTCCGGGGACACTTCAGGAATATCCACACCACGGGTCGCACTACCAAAAACCAGTTCAATTGCATCCTGCGGACAGGCTGTTTTACAGGCACCATGACCAATACAGTTTGTAGGATTAACCAGTACGGCTTTGTTAGCAACCAGCCCCAGCACATTATGTTCGGGGCAGGCTGAAACACAAGTGCCACAACCGATACACTGTACCGGATCAATAACGGGGTGTAACGATGCAGGCTCGGTTAATCGGGCGGCTTCAGCCTCTTGCAGAAAAGCTTCACTTTCTTTATGCTGTCGCTTTTTTTTAAGCACATACAGGCCGAGGAACACCACTAAAGGCGAACCATACAAAAGCGTAATTACCATGGTATTGGTCATTATTTAAATCCTGGTAAAAAAAAATTTAATATAGTATAAATAAAAGATAAAACTGCTATGATTGGATAAAAACGTTACCTTAACGTATCAGTATAGATGATAATTTGATAAAAATCCGTGAACCTTATCAAATTATTATTTTCTGATAATTTGTACAATACCCCAGATACATTGTTCTATACTCTGAACTATACTTTTCATTTATTTACTGGTTTCAATACTCTGATATGACTAAGCCTGCTTCACATCGTTCAAACGTTGGCAAATTTATCACTTTTGTTTTTGCCCTCTCAATTATTGCCCTTTTAATACTGGGGTGGACCGAACGAGATGAGTACTGGTTTACTGCCGAAAGTGGCTGGGGATATACCTTTGGCATTGTCGGTGGTAGCCTGATGCTTTTACTTTTACTCTATCCCCTGAGAAAAAGATGGAAGCTTATGCGTTCCTGGTTTTCCATAAGATACTGGTTTCAGCTGCACATGTTATTTGGCATTCTCGGACCGGTTTTAATTCTGTTTCATTCCAATTTCCATCTGGGGTCACTAAATAGCTCCATTGCCTTCTTCTGTATGTTATTAGTGGCCAGCAGTGGCCTGGTAGGACGTTATGTCTATCGAAAAATTCATCGAGGTCTTTATGGTGAACTTTTAAAATTTGAAGATTTTAATGAGGAATATCAGCAATCAAGAAAGCTGTTTCTGGAAAATCAACTGGTAGATACAAACACCCTGAGCAAACTGGAAAAAGTCGAAAAACTACTGACAGCAAGAACTATTTCCCTGTGGGATAGCTGGTTTGCTAACCATACAGTGGCCGGACTACAACGGAAGATTAAACGACAAATCCGAAAAAATCTTAAAAAAAATACTTTTTCTCAAACACAGGGGCAGGAACTAAAAATAGCTTATCAAAATTGGCAACAGGGCATACAGAAATTAAAAAAAATGGCAAACCTGGCTTTCAATACACAGTTATTTTCACTCTGGCATATTTTTCATCTGCCCTTTTTCTTTATGATGATCATTACTGCGGTGGTACATGTTGTTGTTGTACATATGTATTGATAGCCCGACTGGCTAAACCCATTGGGTTTTTATATCCATAATGGGGCATATCACCCGATACGTTCAAATGCCCCACTCTGCTAACCCCTTCTTATCTTATCTCCTTGATATTTATACTTAATTTTTTTGGCATTAATTCTGCAACTCTTTCTATGTCTCAACAAACGGAAAGAAGGTGTAGTATGAAACATTTAATTAATACATTTACTCTGGCAGCACTTCTGTTGCTTACGAACACTGTTTTTGCTGATATCACTATTAATGGTGATAAAACCATTAAGACCACTTCAAGCACAATCTTTAAAGTGGATGATAAGATGGTTACAGAAACAGAATTTACCACTAAAGCTGAAGGTCAGGTAGCCACTGTCAGTGCCAAAGACAGTGATAATGGCGCCGATGCAGTTAATACTGAAAATCATATCAAAGGCCCGGTTACCAGTCTGGATCCCTTCCAGGTGTTTGGCCAGGATGTTGTAATCAATGCAGATACTGTACTGGTTGACAATAATGGCACTTTCGCCATGGGCGATTTATTAGAAGTGAGTGGTTTTTTTGATTCCGCTAATGTCTTTCTCGCCACAAGAGTTGAAAAAAGTACCACGCTGGAAAACTGGAAAATTTTTGGCTATATCGAAACTGCTAATGCTAATCTCATCACGGTAGGTGGATTAACATTTGATACCACTAACATGGTAATTTCTGACTGTGGTAGCACCTTGGTGGTAGGTGATCTGGTTAAAATAAAAGTCTCACCCATCATGAATTTTGACCCTGCCAATACCATTGACAGTGCGATTAATTTTGAATGTAAAAATTCTCTGGTTGACCTGCCAGATGACCAGTCGGGAGATTTTGAATTTGAAGTTGAAGGTTTTGTTACTGAAGTCATTGATGCCGATAATTTCAATATTAACGGTCAACAGGTTACTGTGACCACAAATACCATTTATTCAAACGGTATCCAGAGCGATATTGTTGTGGGGGCCAAACTGGAAGCTGAAGGTCATCTGGATTCAACAACCAATATTTTAACTGCAGATAAAATCAAGTTTAAAAATATTAAAGTCAGAATAGAAGCCCCTGTAGCCATCGCCGACCTGGATGCGGATCAGATTACCATTATGGGTATTACCGGCATATTCAACGCATTTACTGAGGATAAAGATGGTCTTATCGCTAATGGTCTTTCAGCAGATGCTAACGTTGAAGTCAGAGGTTTTGTCGACAGTTCAGGCAACTTTTTTGTCGAAGAACTAAGGGAACGTGGTAATGCGGATTTTACTGATGTCCGTTTGCGAGGACCTATCGATAATCTGCTTGATAATAGCTTTAGCATTTTAGGTGTACAAATTGATACCACCGGAGCCACTTTCTTTCTGGAAGATGTAGCTACCGATGAAGCCACTTTTTATGCGGCCCTGGTAAAAGGCTCAATCGTTGATATCAACCATGGTCAATACGATGCAGAGACCAATACACTCTCAGGTGGCGAAGTAACTCTGGAAGATAGTAACGACTCATCATCAACCAAACAGAGTTTTGCAACGACTCAATCAAAAGCTGGTGTGGCCACAGTCAACTACGGAAAGGTAACTGCATTTGCCCCGGCACAGGCACCAACGCCTCCCCCTCCTGTTGTTACTCCAACACCGAATACAAGCTCTGGTGGCGGTAGTAATGATCTTTACATCCTGTTATTGTTGTTAATAACACTGGGACTAAAAAGACAAACCCATTAGAAGGCCCGCTAAACAGGATACGTAACCATGCGTATCCTGTTTTTTTATGCATGATTATTAACCGGCTCAGCCATTCCTACATTACATCCATACCTATACCCATAATCATTCAAGATGCAGGATTTCAGCAAGAGGAGAAGCGTACAGATTCAAGGCATAAAAGTGAAGTGTTAGTCATTTATATCCATGGATGGATGGTATTCAGGAAATGCAAGGAGCAATTTCCTGTCTAACTTGAACTTTTATAACGCGGAATCGGTATAGGGATATACCTTAGTAGAGCAACGCATATGTCCATGGATGGACGGTAGTAGAACAATGCAGGAGCAATTGTCGA
>DRNA01000153.1 GCA_011322365.1 Aeromonadales bacterium
ACATCATCATACATTAGCAAATCAAGATCTAACGAACGAGAACTAAAGCGTACCCCCGTTCGTTTTCTGCCAACCTGCTGCTCAATAGTATTTAATATTTTGATGATTTCAGGTATAGAAAAATCCGAATGAAATTCCGCTACCAGATTGTAAAAATTATCACCCTTAAATCCCACTGCTTCACTTTCATAAACTGTTGAAAATTTACAATCAGGAAAATCTTCTTTCAATGTTTCCATTGCAATTTTTATATGCTTTTCCGGTTCAATGTTGCTACCAATACCTACAAAAATTCTAGCCATGTTATTCAGCCTCTCTAATTTTATCCGTTTAATGCTTTATCATTCAGTCCGAGATCTTTCAATCATAATGCCAACATCTTTGGAACCTCGAATTGCTCCCGGTTTACTTAATCTCAATTTAACCCAGGGGACATTAAATTCATTTATAACAATTTCTGTGATTTTTTCAGACAGAGTTTCAACCAGTTGAAAATCACTGCTTTCAACAAAATTTATAATTCTTTTGGCAACTGCTTTATAATCTAATGCATCTTTAATCTGGTCAGTGGCCGCTGCCTTTTTGTTATCGGCGGCCATCTCCAGATCCAGAGAGACTGTCTGACGAATTTGTCGTTCCCAATCAAAAATACCGATTACCGTATCAATTTTTAAATCTCGTATATAAACAATATCCATTCTTCTACCTGTAATTAAATAATGTTGAGTTCTGCCAGTGGCCAGCGAGCTTTTGCGCGTATTGCCAGGGGTTCAAAGTGTCCTGCTAAATAGCGGCGATAACCAGCATAGGCAATCATGGCACCGTTATCGGTACAATAAGCCTGTCCTGGATAAAAAACAGTGACACCCATCTTTTCCATTTCTGCTGACATTTTATCACGAAGTCGGTGGTTGGCACTCACGCCACCAGCGATAACCAGCGATTTCAGTTCGGTCTGAATCAAAGCACGCCTACATTTTATAATGAGCGTATCCACAACGGCTTCTTCAAATGCTCGAGCAATATCCGCCTTTGACTGCATGTTGTCGTCACTTTTACTGATGGTATTTGCTGCAAATGTTTTTAAACCACTAAAACTTAAATCCAGTCCGGGACGATCGGTCATCGGGCGAGGAAATTTAAAGATCCCTGAGCGTCCCTTTTTTGCCAGAGCTGACAGAAGTGGGCCACCCGGATAATCCAGCCCAAGTAATTTAGCGGTTTTATCAAATGCTTCCCCTGCGGCATCATCCAGTGATTCTCCCAACAAGATATATTGGCTAAAATCATTAACCTGGTAAAGCTGTGTATGCCCTCCAGAAACCAGTAACGCGACAAAGGGAAATTCAGGGTGAACAGATTCCAGCATGGGGGCCAACAGATGTCCCTCCATATGGTGAACCGCAATAGCAGGCACATCCCAACCATAGGCTAATGAGCGTGCAAAAGAAGCTCCCACCAGCACCGCACCCAATAAACCCGGACCAGCAGTATAGGCCACTGCATCAATATCGTCCGGGCGGACATCAGCCCCGGTCATCACTTCCTTTACCAGCGGTAATAATTTGCGCACATGATCACGAGATGCCAGTTCTGGTACCACACCACCATAATCATTATGCATGGCAATCTGGGAATATAATGCGTCAGCAATAATACCCTTGGCACTATCATATAGCGCAACGCCAGTTTCATCACAGGAAGTTTCAATGCCCAGTATTTTCAACAGATGGTCCCTGGCCTAAATAGTGAAAAGGCATTTTACGCAACTTCCTGGAAATATGCACGAATATACCCATAGTCATTCAAAAATTCAGTGAGAATAAAGACGAACAGCTTCATCGTCAACACCAACTCGTGTTAATAAGGATACAAAACGGGGATCGTTTTTTAAAGGGGACAGGCGAGGATCATTTCGGATGAACACCAGACAATTGGAACGATAATCAATGGCCTTATTCAATAGCTTAAATGCAGTATCCTTTTCATCTAATATAACGTAGACAATAGCAGTTTCATAAGGACACACATAGCCAGGGTACAGCCTGGCTTTTTTTAACAATGGCCTCAGCTGCTCCATTTGCCCGGCATAACCGTAGACTCGCGCCAGGGCCAAA
>DRNA01000154.1 GCA_011322365.1 Aeromonadales bacterium
TATACAAAAGACTTAAGGGTCAGTTACATAGCTAACTATATTACCCCCTCAATTACTCTCACCTTATTTCGAGGTGAGGTTAATTGCTATTTCGATTCGGCTTAATCGAAATAGCTGTGGAAATGACTATTAAAAACCAAAAAGATAGTAATCGATTACTATCTTTTTGGTTTTTTTAACTGTATACTATCCATTATCTGGAAACTTATTGAAGATTGAGTATGAGAGTCATCTTTTCTTAAGCAATATTGAGAGCTTAGTATGAAAAAAATAACATTGAACAAACGGACAATCACTTTACTGCTGGTATTAATCCCTTTATTGGTGGTTTTTGTTTATGTTGCAACCACTTCAGGGCCACTTAAGCCGATTTTGGTGACAATAGAACAGGTTAAGAAGCAATCCATTAAACCTTCCCTTTTTGGTATCGGTGTTGTAGCTGCGGAATTCCAATATCGAATAGGCCCGAGTATGACGGGGCGCATACTGGCACTAAAAGCTAATATAGGTGATAAAGTAACCAGAGGAGAAGTACTTGGAGAGATGGATCCTGTGGATATGGACAGTAAAATTCATTCTATGCTGGCAGCAATCAAACGGGCCAGGGCTTCGATTGTTGCAGCGGAAGCAAAGGTTAATGATTCCTCTGCAAGAGTTAATTATGCACAATCTCAGTTAAAGAGATATCAGAAACTCGCCAGAGAGAAAACAGTGAGCAAGGAATCTGAAGAAGTAAAATATCAGGAATACCTCGTAAGTAAAGCGTCTCTTGACTCTGCTCATGCCAGTTTGTTGGCTTCAAGAGAAGAGTTAACCATGATTGAGGCAGATTATCGCGGTTTGTTGGAACAGAGAAAGAATTTAAAATTGTTATCACCGACAAATGGACTTGTTGTAGCTCGCTATTTTGAACCCGGTAGTACGGTGCTGGCGGGACAGGCTGTACTGGAAATTATTGCTCCTGAAAGTATATGGGTTGACGTAAGATTTAATCAGCTACATTCAGAAGGACTGAAACAGGGATTAGAGTCCAGAATTGTATTGCGCTCAAGAGCATCGAAAACCTTTTCAGGCAAAGTGTCCAGGATTGAACCACTCGCGGATTCTGTGACGGAAGAAACCCTGGCAAAGATAACTTTTGTTCAAATCCCCGATCCTTATCCTCCAATAGGAGAGCTTGCAGAAGTGACCGTCATCCAGCCGGCACTTCCACCTGCTCTGGTGATTCCCAATACCGGTATTAAAAGATATCGTGGAGAAACGGGTGTCTGGCTGATTAACGATGACCAGATTATTTTTAGAAAAATTGTAGCCGGTGCCTACGATCTGGATGGACAAGTGCAGGTGGTATCGGGCCTTGAAGAAAATGACAGGATTATTATTTACAGTAAAGAAGAATTGAAACCGGGAAGTCGAATTCGGGTAGTTGATACACTTCGGGACGGTAAAAGTGATTAGTCTGGCCGGCCGCGATGTTATTCATTCCTGGGGAAAGTTTGTTTTCACGGGTGTGGGGCTGGGACTGCTGATTGGCGTTACCCTGACTATGGCTGGCGTGTATCGGGGTATGGTAGATGATGCAAAAATTCTTTTGAATAATAGTGGAGCTGATCTCTGGGTGGTGCAGCAGGGTACCCTGGGACCCTATGCGGAACCTTCAAGTATTCATGATGATATATATCGTGGTGTCCTTGCAATGCATGGGGTAGCGAGTGCGGCAAATGTTACTTATCTTACCATGCAGGTAATGCAGGGGGAACGTGATGTAAGAGCGATGGTTGTCGGGATCGTAGCTGGAGGTCCCGGAGAGCCAGCGTATCTTATTGATGGCCGACAAATAACACGCAGCCATTATGAGGCGGTTGTGGACATAAAAACCGCTTTTAAAATTGGTGAAAAAATTAAAATAAGGCGAAATGATTATACCGTTGTGGGTATAACTCGACGAATGGTTTCCTCAGGAGGAGACCCAATGGTATTTATTCCACTTAAAGATGCTCAGGAAGCCCAGTTTTTAAAAGATAATGATGCAATAATAAATGAACGCAAACGAACGGAAAAAAATCCACTGTTTAATAAACCCGGTGTGCTTGAAGGTATTATTGAATCACAGAATCATAATCCGTTTGTAAATGCCGTCCTTGTGCAAATATTACCTGGTTTTTCTCCTGAAGCAGTAGCAGAACCCATTCGTCGCTGGAAACGACTACAGGTATATACCCGTGACCAAATGGAAGAAATTCTGGTGGCTAAACTTATTGCTACTTCAGCCAAACAGATTGGAATGTTTCTGGTGATACTGGCCATTGTCAGTGCCGCAATTGTGGCTTTTATTATCTACACCTTAACCATGGGTAAAATCAGGGAAATAGCGGTATTAAAGTTGATTGGCACTCGTAACAGGACCATTGCCAGCATGATTATGCAACAGGCCATAGGTCTTGGCATCATAGGTTTTGTTGTGGGGAAAATTTCAGCTACGGTTTGGGCTCCGATGTTTCCCAAGTATGTTCTGCTTCTACCAGAGGATTCAATTCGTGGGTTCGAGGCTGTTGTGGTGATTTGTATTTTAGCAAGTTTTATGGCAATCAGAGCCGCGTTAAAAGTTGATCCTGCAGAGGCGATTGGGGGCTGATATGGAACAGGATAAATTAACAAGTGGAATTTTAATTGAAGGGATACGTAAAACCTACGGAAAAGGAGAAACTGCAGTTGAAGCATTAAAGGGAGTTGATATGAAAGTCGAACCTGGTGAGGTGATCGGCTTAATTGGCCCCTCTGGTTCAGGAAAGAGTACCTTACTTAAATGTCTGGGTGCTGTCATTGAGCCTACAGCAGGCCGCATGACTTTGGGAAATCAGGTAATCTATGATGAAGGATGGAAAATAAAAGATTTACGAGCTCTCAGAAGGGACAAAATTGGTTTTGTTTTCCAGGCACCCTATTTAATTCCTTTTCTGGATGTGACTGATAATGTGGCGTTGCTTCCCATGCTTGCAGGTCATTCAAATGGTAGTGCCAGAAAAAGAGCGATGGAGTTACTGCAAGCATTAGATGTAGCTCATCGAGCACGTGCTATGCCATCTGAACTTTCAGGTGGGGAACAGCAAAGAGTAGCAATAGCCCGAGCTCTGGTGAATAAACCTCCGGTGATTCTCGCTGATGAACCCACAGCCCCTCTGGATAGTGAGCGCGCATTAGCGGTTATTCGTATACTTAATCAAATGGCCAAACAGTATCAGACAGCAATTATTGTTGTGACCCATGATGAAAAAATCATCCCAACTTTTAAACGGATGTACCATATTAGAGATGGGCATACTCATGAAGAAAAAGGAGAAGGAAAACCTTTTGAATAGAATAAAAAGTAGATTTATGCTATATCTATGTATCACTTCAAGTTGCTCACCGTTTAGTGGTCGCCGTGTTGATAGTTGCAGAATAATAAAGATCAAGTTATGAATATTTTTGAGAATGTTGATGATGTTGAAACAAAAAAAAGAGTTAAAAAAACTAGAAGACCCTGAAATTGATCCCAAAAATCTGATGGCGATTGAGCGAGCGACTACCGCCTTGATTGGAACATCTATCTCCTTGATTATTCTAGGATTTGTGATAGAGAAATTTGAATTGTTCTTGCACCTGATTAATGTGAGAATACCTTCTCCAAAAATAACTCCAACACAACCAAATTTACCTATAGAATTTTATAATACTATGGGATTGGTGATTGTGGCCGCAGGCATTATTTTAGCTCTTTATACTTACCGCTATTATACCAACTGGATAAAACATCTTCAAAATAATACTATCGATACAGATAAACAAATCTATTTTATTTTATCAGTTTTTGTTGCATTAATTGGAGTTGCTCTATTTGTTAGTATGTTACTACTGCCATAACTACTAAAGAAATTCCTGTATTTCAAAGATTATTTGTTGTTATAAATTTTCTTTATACTGCAAATACCATTGACGCAAGTTATCTTGCTGTGGGTATTTATTCATCATGGATCGAACAGTTGAAGTATGGAAAATAACTTTAGATATAATTTGCCAGTGACCATCATAAAAAAATAGCCAGAGAGGTTCAATTGATAGTGTTTCATCTGTTTTGGTTTCTATAACAGCAACTGCCCATCTTCCTGATTGTTGGTATGTTTTAATATGAATAGAGAGTTTTCCAGTACGATACAACTGATGAAGGTGTTGGAAATATTTATAGAGCTTTTCTTTGTTTCGCCAATGTAATGGAATAAAATAGAGAGCCTCA
>DRNA01000155.1 GCA_011322365.1 Aeromonadales bacterium
CGGTATAGGGATATACCTTAGTAGAGCAACGCATATGTCCATGGATGGACGGTAGTAGAACAACGCAGGAGCAGTTGCCGAGATGTGCGCTTATCCTCTTGCCCTATGGGAGCTCAAGCAGGAAGCCAGCGCTGCGTTGCCTACACGGATGTAGGTAAGGGGCGTGAGCTGGGAGCGGAAGCTTTGCAACTTTCACTAAGGGAATAACCATTAGCTTCAAGTTACGCCTTGCTCTGACATCCTGCTTGAACTCTGAAACCTGCATCTTGAATGATTTTGGGTATATACCCGTTCTACTTGAAGAAGCCTGATTCAGCAAGGCTAGAAACAGCCATATTTGAGGCAAGGAATTTTAAGGCTGGTCATTTATGTCCATGGATGGACGGCATGCAAAAAATGAAGGAGCGATTTTCTGTCTATCTCAAAATTAAGATGGTTGTTTATAGCCTTGCCCTGCGGGTGCTCAGGAAGCTAAATTGTTTTCTGAAGTGGTCGCTAAACGCTATGAAAAAGGCTCTATTATTTTAACCGGTAATCTCCCATTTGGACAATGGGGGCAAACCTTTGCTAACGATACCGCATTAACATCAGCAATGCTCGATCGCATATTGCATCATTCACATATCGTCCAAATAAAGGGAGAAAGTTATCGTATTAAAGAAAAGAAACAAGCAGGTTTAATGAAAAACCCTAAAAAATAGTGGATCACCTTTCGATTGTTGGGGTGGATCAGTTTTCAATTGTTGTTGACAGAAAGATTGCCCAACCATGACCGTAGGGAGTGCTTTGGGTGCTGTAGTGGAGGAATCTTTCAGTGACAACAGCATTAGCAGAGAAAGATCTCTCCACTACGGTCGATATGACAGGCTATTTTTTCTTCAGTACCTACTTATGACACGGACGTAGGTAAGGGGCGTGACCGTTTTTTGCTCCTCGACAACTGCTCCTGCGTTGTTCTACTACCTTCCATCCCTGGACATATGCAAAAACGGCATGCATCACTTTCCTGTAAATAAGCTGGGAGCGGAAGCTTTGCCTACACGGACGTCATAGGTAGGTACTTAAGAAAAATATAACTGTAAAAGGGGTGTCATTCCGAAAGCTTGCCCCATGACCGTAGGGAGTGCTTTGGGTGCTGTAATGGAGGAATCTTTCAGTGACAACAATATTAGCAGAGCAAGATCTCTCCACTACGGTCGAGATGACAGGCTATTTTTCCTTAAGTACCTACCTATGACACGGACGTAGGTAAGGGGCGTGAGTCGGGAGCGGAAGCTTTGCAACTCTTATAAAGGGCCTGCCATTACCTGTGAGTTGTGCCTTGTTCAGGCTGACTAGCTAAATACTGAAACATGCATCTTGAATGATTATGGCTATAATAGCGGCTTCAGCCGCGTTGGCCCGGGTATCAAAACATGATTTGGTTTCTACTTACCACCATTCGCGAATGAATTCGCTCCTTGCGGGTATTTGTATTGTTTTCTTTGCCACCGATCAGACAAAAAAAACCGATAACACCAGGTTATCGGTTTTTTGCGTTGGAAATTATCTCCGTCTTATCAGTCCCGCCAATAACAACAGCCAGATCCCTACGGATCCACCGCCTCCGCCACTCGTTGTTGGTGGGGGTGGAGGTGCTGGGGGCGTAGTATCTTTAACCACTACCGTAACCATAGTAATATCAGTGCTTCCAATTGAATCGGTGACGGTTAACTCAAATACCAGCGTAGAATCCGCGCTTACCTGTGGCGCTGTAAAACTGGTACTGGCTACATTAGGATCGGCCAGCGTAACGGCTACTCCCGAAGTCTGAACCCAGGAAAAGGTTAAGGTATCACCCGTACTACTGGAACCATCGAGCGTCACACTGCTACCTTCATCAGCACTGATGTTATTACTGGCGACCAATGCTACCGGGGCCGCTCCAGTCGGGACTACAAATTTATCGATTCGGCCTTTTCCAATACCGCCTAGTCCATTCGCCTGAATAAAGTAACTACCGGGTTGTGTTTTAGCCTGGGCAGGTTGCGGTGTTTGAGCTGAGCCTACCCCTGCAACTTCTTCAATGGTAATTTCACCACCCATGCTGGTGTTGGTTTGAGCATCGTAGATGCCATGATTCACATCCACCTCGGCACCATCGGTCAGGCTGGCAAAAAAAGTCACGCTATCAACTGGTGTTGACTCGATAAACAAACTGGCACCTGTAATATCAATATTCACCCCGAGAATATCAAAGGCAGGGTTAGCGACATTACTGACTGGCCCTCTTAGTCGAATATCATTCACATCCGGCACACCGCGATCCCGAATTTTATCCACTCTGAAAGTACCGGAACTATCCAGATAACCACGTAGTTCCAGTTGCGTATCCTGGCTCAAAGCAGGTATTAAATTGTCCTGATCACGAGTCAGAGCAGAAAACAAACCACTAATATTGAGAGCAGTAGCCTGATTGCTATTTAAATCAGCCACCGCTACCGGAGCAGTTATACGAACCCTTACCTGACGGAATTCAATTTTTTCTGCTGAGAGTAAATTAGTAGTTGCATCAAAAGAACCTTCGGCTTCTACCTTAACACCCACTGTCAGATCATCTACAGTGCCATTTTCAAACACCGTCGCCGTGGAAAATTCTACTGTTTGCCCATTCAGACTAAAGTGAGTAGCATCAATTATAGCCGACACAAAACCTTCAGCAGAAAACTGGAGAGTAGTAGAATTATTGCCCGGTGGGATGGCAACTACCCCGGTTTTACATTCAAAATCTGAAACCGTATCCAGAGGATTAGTGATATCAAAATTAGTCACAACGGTCGCTTCCAGTTCAACCAGATCCCCGACCTGTATTCCTGCTCCACAATCCTCCAGGGTAACACCTGTAGTATCAACATTAAGTTGACCAAACTGTAGTAGATTACCATTAATTGCCGATACCTGTGCCATCAGTTTAAACTCTACCAATGTAGTTGTGGCTTCTATTCTTCCGGCTAATAACACATTATTTTCAGTGAACACCCCACTGACCTTAAGCAGATCACCCATCGCAAAACTACCAGTAGTATTCGCCAGCACAGTATCTGCATCGATAACTACATCCTGACCGAGTACCTGCAAAGGCGCAACGTTAGTGACTGGACCTTTTATCTGATTCTCTGCATTTATTTCTTTTGCTGTCCCGGCAGTCACATCGGCATTAACATCTTCATCAATTAAAACCTCAGCTTCCATGCCCAGTGCTTTTTGAGCAAATTCTGTAGCCGTGACATCCACGTTATCTACTTTTAACTGGGTATTGTTATTGGTAATAAATACCCGATTTTTGTTGACCGTGACTTCCGCCGAGGCAAACATGGATACCAGTGAGATACACAGTATGAAAATCGATTGTAAGCTTTGCTTTCTCATAAAATTCTCCTTAAACGATGGCTGATGTTTGTGTTTGAATATAATGATATATTTCACTAGGTTCCGGATTTTGGTGCATATGAAACACATTTAACTCAGATCCATGTTCATTTTCATCCTGATACAGAATAGAAAAAGTATTTTCCAGAAATTTTAAAGGCTCTGGTACCATGCGTCTAGAGGGCAATAATGTATTACAGGTTTTTAACAGTTGTTTAATCACTTTACTACCTACATTCATGGCATCGGTATTTTTTTCAATAAAAATCAGCTGACTTTTCCTGGTAGATTCAAAATGCTGAAACAGGCGAATGGCATCATAGTGACTACTTTTTGATGGGGCATTCAGGTTAACCATCGTCATACTATTGCGATTATTCAGCGGTATAAAAATTCTTACCATGGTTGGCACTTCACAAATTAAAGCTGAACTGGTATCAAATATAATCACCAGGTCCAGTTCATCTAATGGCCACGCTTTTTTAAGAGCCTCACTGATTTGTTGAATTAAATTGGCATCATATTGTCTTCTTGCATACATAATGACTTGCATGGTGAATCTCTCTTTACGGTTTATACTACGGTATTTAGGTTAATGCAGCAACCATGCCAGATTTTTAAACCATAAAAAACAATGAGTTATGGTGATGCGACCTGAAAAATGGGCATATCCCCCGACCAGTGGGTGAATTAACACGTTTACTGGTTTTATTCAGGTAAGATGCTCCTACCGAGTATGGGTATTTTGATGGGTTTTCCAGAACAGAAAATTACACCGTGTTTTGTCTACAGACATTACCACTTTATGAGTAGGAGCGGCTTCAGCCGCGAAGGCCTGGGTATTAAAACATGATTCGGTTTCTACTTACCACCAATCACGAATAAATTCACTCCTACAGGATATGGTTAATCATCCAGCAATGTGGTGTTTTTCCATACGATAACGCAGCGTATCCCGACTTAATCCCAATAATTTTGCTGCTTTGGTCACATTGCCATCGGTCTTTGTCAATGCCTGCTGAATCAGGTTTGTTTCCAGAGTTATCAAGTTAAATCCCTCTTCATTGAGGTTAATGGATGACGGTGTGATAGCCTGTTCAGTTTTAGGCAGCCAGAGATTTTCATCGGTTAGCTGTTCATCCTGACAAAGCATAACCGCTTGTTCCATACAGTTTTTTAATTCTCGGATATTGCCCGGCCAGGCATATTGTTTCAATAATGCGATCGCGTTATTACATAATGTCAGGTGGGCTTTATTATATTTTTTTGAGAACTCCTGCAAAAATAAATCGGCTAATAACAGTATATCATTGCCACGGTTTCTTAAGGGAGGCAAATCAATATTTAACACCGACAAACGAAAAAATAAATCCTGCCTGAAACTTTTATCGGCTATCTTTTCTTCCAGATTCTGATGGGTGGCACTGACTATCCTTACATCAATTTTCTTTTCACGATTATCGCCCAGTCGTCTAAATTTTTTCTCTTCGATAACTTTCAATAATTTAGATTGTAAATGGACTGGCATATCACCAATTTCATCAATGAAAAGTGTACCACCATTAGCTGACTCAAAGAGACCTTTACGCGCCACTGTTGCACCGGTAAAGGCCCCTTTTTCATGTCCAAATAATTCCGATTCCAGTAAATCGCCAGGAATGGCTGCACAGTTTATTTCAACAAAAGGTTGCTCACGTCGTGGGCCATCAAAATGCAATGCTTTAGCTATGAGCTCCTTACCTGTTCCCGTCTCGCCACGAACCAGCACCGCGGCAAGTTCACTTCCGGATGCCTGCGTATCAGCCTGAATGATTTGTGCCAGACGTTGTTTAACGTGTATCATCTGTTCTGATTCACCGCAGATATCATCCATGCGCCCATGCTCAGCCACTTTATCCTGATAATAATGCATGGTAGAATCACGTTTTTGTTGTGAAACGGCTTTTTCTAACAGGATTTTTAATTCTTTCAGCACAAGAGGTTTTGCCAGATAATCAAAAGCACCCGACTTCATGGCAGTAACTGCAATTTCAATATTACCTTCACCCGTCATCATAATCACTTTCATGGATGGATCATTTTTCAGGCATTTTGCTAATATATCCAGCCCATTCATATCAGGCAAATTATAATCCAGTAATAAAATATCAAAACTCTGTTTTGCTATTAAAGCCAGTCCATCAATTCCATTATCACAAAGATTAACATTAAAGCCGGAGCGCGACAGAAATTTGGCAATGTTCTGACCCAATATGGCTTCATCTTCAATTATTAAAATAGAAATCATTAGTTTTATTCCTGAATTAGATTAAATGTCAAAATAAATTTAGTACCCACATTTTCTTCACTGGTGACTTCAATGGTGGCATCATGTCGTTCCACAATTCTTTTTACCAGCGATAAGCCCATGCCTAAACCATTAGGCTTGGTGGAAAAAGAATCATTGAAAATCTGCGTCTGTTTCTTAAAATCAATACCACAGCCATTATCCTCAATAGTCAAAACAATACTATTCTCTTCCTGTTTGCTCACACTGAGCCTGATTTCACCTTCTTTATCCAGAGCCTCGATGGCATTATCGAGCAAACTATGCAGCATGTGTTGAAATAAAATGGCATCCATATTGATCTCGGCTTTAGACAGTTCAAAATGAATATGACAGTTAATCTGATGTGTTCTAAATTTTGCGGCATAAGAGTGAATAATTTCCTGACAACGGCTGATAATTTCCAGGGGCTGTATATTACTGCTTTGCTTTTTGGAATAGGCCAGCAGCTCTTTTATCCAGGTACTAAGTCGATCCACTTCACTAATAATATTTTTAGCATCAGCCTTTGCATATTGTGGCAGGCTTTGATCATCTTCCAACAGCTCCGCACTGGTTCGAATACTCGCCAGCGGATTTCTCAAACTATGGGCTACATTGGATGACAGTTCGCCCAATATAGCCATTTTTTCTGTCTTAGCCAGACGTTCTTTCAGATCATTTATTTTTACCAAACCCTGATTCAGATTCTGCTGAATCTGCAATTTTCGCTTTAAGAAAGCCTGATAACGCCAGATAATAATCAGTGTTAATAACACATAAAGACTGTAGGCCCACCAGGTTTTCCAGAATGGTGGTAACAGGGTTATACTCATACTCGCCGGGGACGAATCGGCTAAACCATCTTTACTGATGGCTACTACCTGAAACTGATATTGTCCGGGTGCAAGGCCGGTGAAAGTAGCTTCGGATTGATTATCTACCGATTCTATCCATTTACTATCCAGACCCAGTAAACGATATCTAAATCGATTATGCCGGGGGGATGAGAAATGCAGGGCTGCAAATTCAAGGGTAAACATACTGTTATCATGATCCAGAATCAAAGAATGAGGGAGTCCTTTTGCTTGCTTCAGTTCAATTCCTTCATCCTTGAGTTCAGTGATTTCTCGATTTAAAACACGAACATGAGTAATTTGTGTCTCGGGCTTAAAAGGGTTACTCTGATTCTGACTGGAATCAAACCAGCTAATACCCTGAATGCCACCAAATGCCAGGATATTTTTTCTTTTGTGAGCAGCGCCTACGTTAAATTCTCTTCCCTGAAGGCCGTCACTCATTGAATAATTTTTTATGCGAGCCGTTGTAGTGTTATAACTTGATAATCCTGCATTGGTACTTAACCAGAGTACATGGTTATTGTCTGACAACATAGCATAAATAACATTGTTTGCCAGCCCTGAATGTTTGTCTATCTGTTCAAATGTCCTTTTATTCTGATCAAACTTCTGTATCCCTCGCCCATTAGTTCCTATCCAGACGACATGCTGTTGATCAATATAAATTGTTTCAAGAGCATCACTACCAATGCTAGCGTTATTTTTTTTATCATGTACATATTTTGACCATGTTTTTTTAGAGGGCTGATAAACATACAAACCATCACTGAACGTTCCTACCCAAAGTTTATCTTCCAGCCATTTAATCGAAATAATAATTCCATGAACAAAAGGACCTCCATTATCTTTCTCCATAAAAGATTGCATAACCTTGCCAGTTTTATAATTAAATTGAATTAAACCTTTATAAGTTCCTATCCATAATGAATTCCCAGCCCCTTTTTCAAAGGACAGTATGATGTTATCGGGAAGTTGCGAAAGGCTATCTTTATTCCATTGATGAATCAGTTTACCCTTCTTGGAAATTAAGGAAAAACCATTCATGGTTCCTACAAATATTCCTTTGGGTGAGTTGATCAACGCGCGCACATTATTATGTAACAAATGACCTGTTTGTTTAGTATAGTAGTGAAATTTTTTTTCCTTAACATCCCAACGATTAACACCACCAGATTCTGTGCCAATCCACCAGTCACCCCGTTCATCCGAAGTGATGGCATAAACCATTTTATCATTTAAATTTTTATGACTATCCGATCCCTGGCGAATATTTCTAAAAAGAATTGAATAGGGATCATAGTAGTTTAACCCCCCACCTTCTGTCCCAACCCATAACACTCCAGATTTATCCTGGAAAATCGAAAATACTCTATTATTTGACAAGCTTTCTTTTTCGTTCCCTGCTATCTGATGAGTCCATTTTTTATCTTTGCCATATCGAAAAAAACCTGAACCTAAAGTGCCTATCCATAAGATTGATTTTTGATCAGTGTAAAATTTATGTACTACCAGATTCTCCAAGCCTTCTCCAAGAGGTACTTTACCAATTTTTTCTAATTTAGAACTGTATTCAAATAAACCTTTACCATCCGTTCCTATCAATAATTTATTTCCATACACAAATAGAGCTTTAATAGAAGTTTTTGCAAGTTCAACAGTGTTTTTCCATGGGATAATTCTGCTCTCTCTGACTTCAGCAATACCGTTACTATCAGCCCCAATCAGTATTCTATTTTCAAATTCGGTAATCGCCCATAATTTTTTAATTTCTGATACTGGGTCAACGCTCAAAAACCGCCGTTCCTTCTCCGAATATTTAAATAAACCATCACCCCAACTGCCCAACCAGATAGTATGACTGGAATCTTCAAATATAACTGATGCGATAATATTATTTTTTTTGTGCTGATTTATATAAACCGCTACGTTGTTAAAGCGATTATTTATTTTAACATCTACGCCCTGACCATTGGTGCCAGCCCATAATCTGTTTTTGCTATCCAGAAAAACAAAATTAATAATATTACCACTGACTTTATTCGCCTTTGTTGCATCACTGCGATACTGAACAAACTTTTTGCCATCGTAGCGGTTAAGGCCATCTTCGGTGGCAAACCACATAAAACCCAATTCATCCTGGGTAATATCATTCACCGTTACCTGCGACAGACCATCTTCAACACTTAAATGATGAAATGGGATCTGATCAGCTCCTGGCAAGACAAATGCCATTAAATTTAATGGGAACGTTAGAGAAGTCAGTATAAGAGCGACTAAACAACAGGGGTTTAATTTATACATAATCTATGTGGTTGGCTTCCTTAAAATTATTAACGTGCTCCAAACTGGAAAAAGAGAGCTTCGCATTACTCTGTTTTTTCATTGTAGCTCATTCCATAATGATCCGTGTTGCTCACTTTACTGACAAGTGGTTAGAAACTAGCATGGTATTCCATACTAAACTGGCAGATTTTCAGTCACCTTTTTTCTCATTTACATCCTTGAATCGGTAGCTGATGTGGCTTGCAGTTATATTATTGATGACTGCAAGCTTCATACCAACAAATAATATCAATAAAATCAATCATTCCGCAGACTTAGGGGTAACCATTGGGTTATATCACCCAATGAATGCGTGTTATAACCCATTTTACTGAGTTTTGGCCTGTATAAAACATGGTTAAAAGCTTATAGCTGATTTTCCTCTAATATACCCATAGAGTGAACTCACCCATATATCTGGGGTATATCACCCAAAAACAATTGCTTCTGATATAACCTTTTGATTTAAAATGATTTTATAATTGGCATATTACCTGCTTTACCTTCCTATGAGAATAACACCTATTTATTTTGTTACTAGCAACCGTTCAGGCAGGAAAACATATGCAAATAATTATCTATTCACAAAAAAGTTATGATGCTGATTTAATTCAAACGACCAACCTTGCTATGATTGAAGCATGGCCCCTTATGGCAACTGAACTCATCGCCTTGTTTGATACCAGCTCCCGCCAGGCTGATGACATGCCACTCTTGGTACGAATTAGTTCACAGGATGGTATTGAACAGACCATATCCATGAGCAGTCTCACATCATCAGCTCAGGACTATCAAAATAATTCTCTTCATTCATTTCCACATTCTGACAATAATAATGTGGGGCAGCTCATTTTTATTGACAAAAATGTTGATTCCATCAATAACGGCAAAAAATTCGTGCAGGAACTGTTAAAAACCAATCTCAATATAACAGCGTGTAGAAGAACGCTTCCAGCGCCTTTACTTTTTATAAATTTAAGTTTTAAAGTATTTTATCAGGAAAGCTCAAATCCTGTGGCAAACAGAGCTGATACTCTTTATGCACTCAATAATCAAGATTCGTATTTCCAACAGTTCCTTAAGCAGTTTGATCAATTATGTATGTGAGTTTTGCACAGTCTACGTGATCAAATTTTAGCATCGCAGAAAGCTATAACCATAATCCCTATATAAGGATTCGTCTATTATTAAAAGATGGTTCAAATGCTATACTCCTTTACCATGAAGAAAAAATCAAAATATCAATTTCCCTGGGAGAGCGGTAACCAGTTTCAGCTTTTACCTGATGGTCAGCAGTTTTTCCCCGAAATGCTGCAGCAGATTAATCAGGCGCAGCATTATATTCTCATGGAAATGTATCTGGTTGCCTCCGGCCGTATTACCTCACTATTTATTGACGCTTTAACCGCGGCCAGTAAACGAGGGGTTCGTATCTATTTATTATTTGATGATTTTGGTTCCCGTGACTTAAATCAGATCGATCGCGCCCTGTTATCAGCTAACAATATGACCTTGTGTTTTTATAATCCTTTCCACTACTCCAGATTCACCCGCTCGATGTTACGTGATCACCGTAAAATTTTGGTAGTTGATGCTCAGGTTGCCTTTGTGGGCGGTGCTGGATTGATTGATGAATTTGATGCTACCACCTTTCCTGATACTTACTGGCGGGATAATATGCTCAAAATTACCGGGAGTAACGTTAATCAATGGCAACAGTTGTTTCTCCACACATGGCAACACTGGTCGACCCAAAAGATAATACTAAAGACATCCGCACAACACTCAGCACAACAGAGCGGTCGCGTGACCATGACTTCAGGACCTAACTTTCAGGAAATTAAACGCTCTTTTCTAAATTATGTGAATCAGGCAGATCAACGTGTCTGGTTTTGCACTGCTTATTTTATCCCCACCAGAAAATTAGTCCGTGCGCTCAAGAAAGCCGTTGCCCGGGGTGTAGATGTGCGATTATTAATTCCCGGCCCAACTATTGATCACTTTTTCGTTCGCTACATGGCTCAAAGTTATTACACTCGATTATTAAAAAAAGGCATCCGTATCTTTGAATATCAACCCCGATTTTTACATGCCAAATCCATTCTTTGTGACCAATGGGTTTCTATTGGTTCCTGTAATCTTGATCGCTGGGAATTTTTATGGAATCTGGATGCGAATCAGGAAGTCAATCATCCACTGTTTAGCAAGCAGGTAAAAAACATGTTCCTGAATGATTTTTCCCACTCAGCAGAAATCACCTTACAAAAGTGGAAGAAAATCAGCCTGATGCATCGAATAAAAATATACTTTTATGCTCGAGCCAAATTTGCCATCAATCATCTTTTATCCACGATTAACATCGTTAAGTACTGGAAATCCTTACATAAGGCAGATAAAATTTCATAGTTTTCGGATTACCTGCAACCTATTTTTCTATCATAGGTAGGTACTTAAGGAAAAATATAACTGTAAAAGTGGTGTCATTCCGAAAGCTTGCCCCATGACCGTAGGGAGTGCTTTGGGTGCTGTAATGGAGGAATCTTTTATTGACAACAGTATTAGCAGAGCAAGATCTCTCCACTACGGTCGAGATGACAGGTTTTTTTATAACGGTCGAGATGACAGGCTATTTTTCCTTAAGTACATACCTATGATTTTTCTATAGCAAGATACCGGCATTATTTGATCCTTATCAAAACAAACACTGACTAAATGATTTAATCTATTACCATGAAGCAATCAATTTACGGAGAGCAGGGTAATGAATATAAAACACATACTGGTGGATATGGATCCACAACGAGAGTCACAGCCAGCGCTAGACAGGGCAATTAACCTGGCAAAATTGCATATGGCAAGAGTTACGCTTTTCCTTGCAGTTCACTCTAGTAGCGTGAAAGCGAACTGGTTTTTAAATAGTGAACAGTTAGAAAAAGCAAAATCTGAATTTATTAAAAGTCAGTTACGATGGTTGGAGACTTTTGTACCTCAGGTCGCAGAACAGGGAGTGCCCGTCAGTGTTGATGTGGTTTGGCATACTCCACTATACGAAGCGATTAATGAGAAAGTAAAAAATTCTGATATTGATCTGGTGGTTAAATCTACCCATGTCCACCCTACTTTGAGCAAATTATTTTTTACCCCGAATGACTGGCAGCTATTAAAAACCTGTACGGTGCCACTATTAATGGCTAAATCGACTACCAGAGTACCCTATGAAAATATTATGGCGGCTATTGATCCTCTGCACGATGAAGGAAGACATGCGGGTCTGAATCATAAAATTTTACAAACCACTGTAGATTTGTCGAAAGAGCTGAAAATTGAGCCCCAGGTGGTTCATTGCTGTGAGCCCATTTATATCGAATTTGCGCAAAGTATGCCCGAAGCGGCAGAATTTATAAATTATGAAGAAGAGCTGGAGTATCGGGATGCCCTGTTACAACATCATAAAGCGGTTTATGACAGTACCCTGGCACCATTTAATTTTAGTGAAGATCGTATACACATGCCGGAAGGAGAAACCCCGGAATGTCTACTGGAGCAGGTGAAAGAACATCATATAGACTTGCTTGTTATCGGTACGACCTTCCATACCGGTCTTGTAGGAGGCACTGCAGAAAAAATTCTAGACAAAATCCCCTGCGATTTACTGGCAGTTAAAACGCTGAATGAAAAAGATATTGATTTAGATAGCTAAAGGGCACCTCTATTAATTGATTGTACCCTAAAGTATGAAACCACAAAAAAAGCTCCGTTGAACTTTAACGGAGCTTTTTTTCGACCCATGTTTATCGACCCATGGTCATTAATTTCAGTTTATTTAAAACAAAACCAAGCCATTAATATAAATCTTCAACGGTTACCGCTTCTGATTTCAGCTCATCTTCCGATTCAATCATCTCGGCCTGAATAAAATCACTAATTTCCAGACCCTGTACGATTTGGTAATCGCCATTTTGACAAACCGTTGGGAAGGAGTAAATCAGACCTTTTTCGATACCATAACTGCCATCACTGGGTACAGCCATTGATACATAATCACCCGGCTCAGAACCTAAAACCCAGTCACGCATGTGATCGATAACACCATTAGCTGCAGAAGCCGCTGAAGAAGAACCACGAGCCGCAATCACTTCGGCGCCACGCTTACCTACTTTGGGCATAAATTCCTGCTTCCACCAGCTTTCATCAACCTTACTTAAAGCAGCATCGCCATTAATGGTAGCATGAGAAATATCCGGTACCTGTGTCGTTGAATGATTTCCCCAGATAATCATACGCTTCACACTGTTGACATTATTGCCGGTCTTTTCAGCCAATTGATGCAAGGCACGGTTATGGTCAAGACGCGTCATCGCAGTAATATTTCGTTGATTAATATTTGGCGCATTTTTTGCCAGAATATAAGCATTGGTGTTGGCTGGATTACCCACAACCAGGATCTTGATATCTGTATTGGCCACTTCATTAATTACTTTGCCGAGGGTCGAGAAAATTTTACCATTATCTTTTAATAAATCAGCCCTTTCCATACCCGGTCCCCGAGGTTTCGCACCTACCATTAGCGCAATATCAGCACCTGTGAACGCCTCTTTGGCATCATCGGTGACCACAACGCCACGTAGTAATGGAAATGCACAATCATCGAGTTCCATTTTTACCGCTTCAAGCACTTTTAGGGCTGGAGTAATTTCAAGTAATTGTAAAATTACCGGTTGATCATGCCCCAGCATTTCGCCAGATGCGATTCGAAATAATAATGAATAACAGATTTGACCCGCCGCACCTGTTACTGTCACTCTTAATGGTTGTTTCATGGTTTTTTCCTTGAAGTAAAAAAAGATATCTTATGACATGAATTATACTCAACAAAGTCAGTAGGAGCGAATTTATTCGCGATAAAACCTGCAAGAAAATACAATAATAGTAATTAACTATTAATACAATAGAAACAATCAATTTTACATATATTAGAATATCCTTATAATAACCTCCGTAGCTTAAAATAACTAACACATTAACGAGGTGAACTATGAATACTGAAACTCAAAACGAAACTGTATTGGCTTTTCCACAACTGAATAAGCCCGCGCCTGCCTTTAACGCTCTGACTACTCAGGGTGTTAAAAATCTGGATGATTATAAAGGAAAATGGCTGATACTTTTTTCCCATCCTGCAGATTTTACTCCGGTTTGTACTACCGAATTCATGGCTTTTGCAAAACGAGCTAATGACTTCAAAGCCATCAATACTGAATTGTTGGGCCTGTCAATCGACAGTCATTTTGCTCATTTAGCCTGGATAAAAAGCATAAAAGATAATTTTAATGTCGATGTACCCTTCCCGATTATTGCTGATCTTGATATGAAAGTGGCCCATGCCTACGGTATGATTCAACCGGGTGCATCAGACACTTCAGCCGTTCGTGCCACCTTTATAATTGATGATAAAGGCATCCTCAGAGCCATGGTTTACTATCCCATGAGTAATGGGCGTTCGATTGATGAATTTGTCAGATTGGTAAAGGCGTTGCAAACCTCTGATAAGTATGACGTTGCCACTCCCGAAGCATGGCAACCCGGCGATAAAGTCATTGTACCTCCCCCCGCCACCGCAGAAGAAGCCGCCGCCCGACTCGATCAGGGATATGAATGTGTTGATTGGTACTTCTGTAAGAAGGAAGTTTAAGAGCGTAAGAAGGAAGTTTGAAAACTTGATTAAAATGTTGGTTGGCCGGGATGCCAATCAACATTTATACCCTTGAGTTTGTTATTATATTGCTTCATTTCATATAAAACAAAAATTCATGGCGAAAAAAACATTGCAAACAATCCCCATCTTTCAAAATCTCTCTGATTGCCAACTATGTCGTGAACAATTACCTCTAATTCCCAGACCAATTTTTCAACTCCATCCAAAAGCACGTATTTTAATTATTGGACAAGCTCCGGGAATTAAAGCCCATGAAACTCAAATCGCTTTTAAAGATAAAAGTGGAGAGCGTTTGAGACAATGGTTGGGTGTTACCGAAGAACAATTTTATGATGAACACAAAATTGCCATGATGCCCATGTCTTTCTGCTATCCAGGCAAAGGAGCAACGGGCGATCTTGCTCCCATTTCAGTCTGCGCTCC
>DRNA01000156.1 GCA_011322365.1 Aeromonadales bacterium
ACCGGTGGTGTCATAGGCGCCATTATAAAAGGAATAACCAACTTCCCATTGTGGAAGAAATGCTAAGGCAACTCGACCACCAAAGGCTTTGTTATCATTGTTATCGCCATTATTGGCTTCAAAAACGACTTCTGGGAATGGGGGTTCTTCACCACCTGCATCGGTGATACCCGTGAGATCGGATTCAAGTTTGGGACCATTCACGATATAAAAATCAGTAAATAATCTTGCTGAACCTCCCACTTTAAAAGTATTCTGTACTGAAAAACCAACATCAGAAAGAATTGGAATTAACGGTGTCAGGGAGCCATTACCATCATGGCCATAGATACCCGGCACAGTAGCTAATTTATTAATCCAGCTGGGATGCAGGTTGGGACCAAGTTGAGCAAATGGTAGCAGGAATTTTCCCGCTGTAATGGTGGTGTTGTCATTTAAAAAATAGTGTAAATCTGCATATTCAAGTTCTGTTGTTGTTTCACCGGTTTCAGAATAGGAAAATTCAAGTTCTGATTCAACATGGATTTTTTCGGATAACTGAAATAAAAATATGGGGACAAATCTTGCCTTGAATGTATCGTTTGCCGTATCTGTATTGACATATTGTACATCGCCATAACCGCCTATTGCTATACGGCCGATATCCAGAACAGAATCGTCTTCTGCATGAGCAAAGGAAGTAACAGACATCATTAACGCAGCAGCAATTGCTGACTTTAAAGGTAGCCTTCTCATAGTAACACCTATATAAATAAGAAAAGTATAGAAAAATGATTAAATAAAAATAATATTCAAAATTGATGGGAGTTTAAGGTGGATAGGGGAGAGGGCTATGCGTCAAGGACGTATAGGATACAATATAATTCTGGTATTCGATAGAAAAGCGTTTAAAGTTTGTAAAATCATTTAATAAAGTTAATGTGAATGACTGGGGAAAAATATTCTGACATGTACAACGTTCACAATCACAAAAAATACAACACTTACACTTGGAATCTTGAGAAACTGATTTTTTGTGTTGATGCATATTTTTTATTGTGCGGTTACTTTCTGGTAAATTTTCTGAGGCATTAACCTGCAACTCTCTGCTGCTTGAAACAGGATTATGTAAAGCACTGGAATTAGCATGAGAATAAAAGCTGGCAAAAGTACTCTGGCCAAATAACAGGGCAACCAAAAGCAGAAAGCGAGCTTTATATTTTCTATTGTAACTTGACATAACCAATATCCATCATCTGAATTTGATGAGACATATTTACTTGATGGCATTATAAGAATAGATAATTATAGCAGCTTGATCTATATCAATATACCTATAATATTTTAACAAATAAATTATTATCCCTAACGAAGAAACCATAAAATTATTGTGGATTTTATGTGTGAAAAATACACTCTGTTATACTGAACCGAGTGTATAGCCTGAAAACTAAAGAAAAGTTACCTTATTAACCAAAACGTTAGGAATAATGATCGAATTACTGGAAATAGCGTCCATCATATCATGGACGCTATACTGAGATTGAAATTGTAAATTTGCTGTAGAGAATGAATAATTTCATGATCTGGATCAAGATATTTTTATAATACAAGTTGAGCCTGATATGTGTCAGTTTTTTCTAATAGTGAAATTATTAAATAATGTATGATATTTGTGATGGTGAACAGTATGGAATAGTTGATGGCTTTTACTGGATAAGCTGGCATCAAGACAGTTCTCGGTAAGACAGCTTTGCAGCGCGAAATTTTCTGCCCCAAGTTTTTTCAAATCATGTATCAGTCTGTCTATTTGTTCATTATTAATGATATCGGGATGAAGCGTTGTTCTGAATTCATGAGGTACATTACTTTGAATGACTATTTGCGCACTTTGCCAGGCTCTTATTCCTGAGCCTTTTACTCCAGTAATACTTTGATAGTCCTTATCCGGAGCTTTTATATCAAGCCCTACCCAGTCAATCAAGGGGAGTAATTCTGATAAGCGTTCGGGATAAATACCGGCTGTATGTAAGCCAATTTTAAATCCCATTTTCTTTACCTGTTTAATCGCGCGGATTAAACCTTTCTGCAATGTAGGTTCACCACCACTAAAAACTACAGCATCCAGTAAGCCCTGTCTTGTTGACAAAAACTCAATCACTTCTTGCCAGGGTAGAGGGTGAGATGTTTTCCGATCTAGCAAACCTCCATTTTGACAATATCGACAACGCCAGGGGCAACCCTGCATAAATATTACCGCTGCCAGTTCTCCGGGATAGTCAATGGTGGTTAATGGCGTTAAACCACCCACCTCAATGGGGTCTTGTGGAATGTGTAATGGGCGTTCATCTGGATGAATATTTTGTTTCATTAAAGAACTTTCTTTCAGCATGCTCTGATTGTTTGCCGGGATTAAAAGAAGTGACTGGACGATGATAGCCCATCACTCGTGTCCAGACTTCACAAGGTGTTCTTTCTTCATCTTGTAATAGGATTTTTGATGTCATTTTAAGCTCCTTCGGTTTCGGTTTTTCGTTGTTTTTTTGCAAGAATTTCTTCATCACAAATTGGACAGAATTTATGTTCACCATTGAGATAACCATGAGTTGGGCAGATTGAAAAGGTAGGTGTGATGGTGATATAAGGTAATCGGAAATTTGACAGCGATCGGTTGACCAGTTTTTTGCAGGCTGCAATACTTGATATACGTTCATTCATGTAAAGGTGTAATACGGTTCCACCAGTGTATTTTTTTTGAAGATCATCCTGCATGACCAGAGCCTCGAAAGGATCGTCAGTGTAGCCGACGGGTAATTGAGAGGAATTGGTGTAATAAGGACGTGACGGACTTCCTGCCTGCAACATGTCAGGGAAGCGCTTGATATCTTCTTTTGCAAAGCGATAGGTTGTACCCTCGGCAGGTGTTGCTTCCAGATTATACATGTGGCCTGTTTCTTGTTGAAATTCCAGCATACGGTCCCGGATATGATCCAGTACATGCAAGGCCATTTCCCTGCCGTTTTCGGTGGTGATATCATCAACATCATCTGTAAAATTTCTAATCATTTCATTGATGCCATTTACCCCAATGGTTGAAAAATGATTTCTTAATGTACCCAGATATCTTTTGGTATAGGGAAAAAGCCCCTCATCCATATGGCGCTGGATCACTTTTCGTTTAATTTCCAGACTGTTTTTAGCCAGTTGCAGTAGTTTATCCAGCTGTTTAAGGAGTTTATTTTGATCATGCTTATAGCAGTAGCCCAGGCGTGCGCAATTGATGGTCACTACACCCAATGAACCCGTTTGCTCCGCTGAACCAAACAAACCATTGCCCCGTTTTAATAAATCTCTCAGATCAAGTTGTAAACGACAACACATGGATCGGATCATATTCGGTTTTAACTCTGAGTTAATAAAATTCTGAAAATAGGGCAAACCGTATTTTGCGGTCATTTCAAATAAACGGTCGGCATTTTCAGAATCCCAGATAAAATCCTTAGTGATGTTGTAGGTCGGTATGGGAAAGGTAAATACTCGACCTTTGTCATCTCCGGCCATCATAACTTCAATATAGGCCTGATTGATTAGATCCATTTCCTGCTGGAGGTCGCCGTAGCAGAATTTTTGTTCAACACCGGCGATAATCGGGATTTCGTTTCGAAGGTCATCTGGACAAACCCAGTCGAAGGTTAAATTAGTAAAGGGTGTTTGGGTACCCCATCTTGAGGGTACATTCAGGTTATAAATCAATTCCTGAATATGTTGCTTGACCTGATGGTAATCAAGAGCATCTTTTCTGACATAGGGCGCCATGTAAGTATCAAATGAACTGAATGCCTGAGCACCCGCCCATTCATTCTGTAAGGTGCCGAGGAAATTTACAATTTGCCCTATTGCTGAAGACATGTGTTTTGGAGGTCCCGCTTCAACTCTACCGGGAACGCCATTTAAACCCTCATGTAAAAGAGTTCTTAAAGACCAGCCTGCACAGTATCCTGCGAGCATATCCAGATCATGAATATGTAAATCTGCCTGGCGATGCGCTTCTCCGATTTCAGGAGGATAAACATGGCTCAACCAGTAATTGGCAATCATTTTTCCAGAAGTATTGAGGATTAAACCGCCCAGAGAATAACCCTGATTGGCATTAGCCTTGACTCGCCAGTCAGATTTATCGAGATATTCATTGATGGAAGTGGACACATCAACCAATGTTCTTCTATCTTCTCTTAATTTATGGTGTTGATCTCGATAAACAATATAGGCTCTGGCGGTTTTTATATGGTTGGCAGAAATCAGCACCTGTTCTACGACATTCTGAACATTTTCGATGTCAACAATACCTGACTCACCAAAACGATAACTGAGGACTTTAACCACCTGTCGACAGAGTAATTGTGCTTCTAACTGGTCAAATTCAGCGGTGGCCTGTCCCGCTTTAAGTAGGGCTTTTTCTATTTTACTGGCATTGAATGGTATTTCAGAGCCTTCCCTTTTTATTAGCTTAGCAGGGACGGCTACCACATTATTTACTACTTCAGCACTCATGAAAACTCACTTAACACACTATATATGGGCATTTTTGTTGTAGGGAGTTACTATATATAGTGGTTCCTGCTAAAACTTGATCTGGATCAATATTGGGGCTTTTTTTTCTGAAATGGCAACTTGAGCCATAATTAAAGATGATCCATATCATTTATCGCTTTTTGTATTCGAGTAATATAATGCTGATTTATTCGGATATAGACAGGTAAAGCAATGAACAAAATGTCCTTTACATCACAGGCTGCAGGAAAACTACAACATACCATTAATCCTTTTTTAAAATCCCTGTTCAAACCTGCTAACTTTGGTTGGCTGGTTTGCCGTGTACCGGCAACGATAAATCATCTCTGTATGGAAAAACTACTCAATAGAGTGTTTGCCAGCCAGATAAATGAGGGTGAATTTGATTTTCTTCAGCAGCGCAAATTTCAACTGGAGTTAATTGATGTTGAAATTTTTGTTGTACTTAGTTATTGGGGTGAAAGGATTACCTGTGAGTCTATCAGTCATCAGTCACTTGAAAGTGATGTGACACTTTCTATCGCTACAGAAGATGCCATCAGTCTTGTACAACAGGAGATTGATCCGGATACCTTGTTTTTTCAGAGAAAATTAAAAATTTCAGGTGATACCGATCTGGCTCATCATATTAAAAA
>DRNA01000157.1 GCA_011322365.1 Aeromonadales bacterium
CACATAAAGTGCCAATACCGGCCAGAGTTGTTCATAGGAAACCCATAAAATCTGCCCCACTAATAGCTCTTTTAGATGCTCTCCACCATGAGGGTTATTCGCCAGTAACAACAAACCCAAGGTTGCGCCCAACACGAATAAAATTCCAATGAGTGCTTCCTGAATTTTTTCAAATCGTTTCTCAGTCCAGTTAAGTAATAAGGCACCACATAATGCAGCAGTCACCGCAGCTATCTGAATTTTCCAGTTTGCGCCCTCTGCCTCCCAACCGAAAGCATCCGCTGCGATTACGCCTAGCCCGGCAATTTGCGCTATGGCCAGATCAATAAAAATAATACCGCGTTTTAATACCGTTCTTCCCAGTGGAACATGTGTGGATAAAACCAGAAGACCTGCCACGAAGGCAGGTCCTAAAATTGTAATATCTACTGCTTCAAAATTCATTTTTTTACTGCCTCTAACAATCGGTTAAATGTATCATCATATAAACTGAATAAATCTTTGGCTGCATCGGTTCCACCCACGGTAAAAGGTAATTTTACTGAAGGTATACCGGTTTTTTCAGACAACCATCTGGCAGGCTTTTCACTTTGATAGGCGGCATGAATGATCACTTTTGCAGGATTGATTTTCATTAAATCCAGTAATGACACCAGGTGGCCACTGGTTGGAGGAATGCCTGGTTTATCTTCCAGAGTACCTAATTGTTTTATTTTTAGATAATCTTCCAGATAAACCCAGCTTTCGTGATGAACTACAATGGGAATATGCTTTAAAGGTCGTGTCATTTTTTTCCATTTTTTTATGGCTTTTTTCCATCGAGAGGTAAAGTCTGCCAGCCTTTGCTCATAATAGCCTGCATTGGCAGGATCAATTTTTGAAAATCGTGCCGTTAATGCAACCGCAACCGGCAGGATATTTTTGGGATTGGTTTGAATATGGGGGTTTCCTGCCGCGTGGACATCACCCTGAGAACGATCGACCATTTTTGGTATACCTAGTATTCTCACAAAACCAGTCGCCATAAAATAACCCGGTTGTCCTTTTTGAATACGAGGATTACCTGCTCGGCGAGTTAATAGCGGTAACCAGCCAATTTCCAGGTCAGCACCGGTACAAACCACAATATCGGCCTTCCTCACATGAGAAATCAGACTCGGACGTGCCTGTATATGATGAGGGTCCTGAAGGCCGGTTGTGGCACTGAAAGTTTCCACGTTATCACCACCAATTTCTTTACTTAATGATTGCCATTCAGGTTCACAGGTAAAAACGTTTATGTCAGCAAAAACCGGGAATGTCACAAAGCCCAGTATCATTGTTAATGTTAAAATTATTGTTTTCATGTCAATTCCCCTAAAAACTGTGAGCGCCATGAGCACCGAATGCAGCTATGTATTGAAGTGTCCAGATATCGGCTTTGGTTAAGCCGGCTTTATCCTGACTGTATTGCAATCGAATGCGACTAAATTCGCTGTTAGACCAATCTAGCATCAAGCTGGTGCGCTTTGGATTAATGCCCATATTATCTAAAACCGTCGCATTAAATGCTGCAGGCAGATTATCCGCATTTAAACGCGAATAACGCAGTCCCACACGCCATTGCGGCATAAATTGATAAACGCCCTGGACGTAAAAACCATCCTGTTTACTCTTATAAAGGCTCGGATTGCCTGAGGTATCGTTAAATAAACCGTTCTCTTTACGAGATAAATATTCTGCCTGAATTTTGGCATTATGGATAAAAGGATTGCCTTTCGGTGCCCATTTCCATACAAAGTCAGCAATGACTAACTTACTGTCTCCATTAAATAATTCACCATCCAGACTTTCACGATCATTTACCGTTGCATTCAAATAAGATAAACCTGCCCGCCAGCTTTGGCTGTCATTAATATCGGCGCCCACATGGGTATACAATGTATAAACACCCGTTCCTCGATGTGCAGAGCCGGCAGCAGGGAAACTATCACCACGATAGAGTTCTACACCCGATTCCCAGAAAATATCAGTCGGTGCAACCCAGTTAAATTGCACACCGTCATCGCCAAACTGTCCGCCCAGAAAGGCTTCATAGGGTAATGGTCGCTCAGAAAAATCGTCCGTATGCGTATGGCGACGAGCCAGATAACCAATATTTGAGAAAAAACGGCCAAACTTAATTCCCATTCCATGAGGCAGGGCAATGGTTTGAAGAAAGGCCTCCTCCACATTGGCTTCACCGTCACCAAACGACAAGGTAATGCTGCCGTAGAATTTGTCATCAATATTAGCGGTCATATTGAGTTCACTTTCACCTAAAGCCAAACCCTCTTCTCCAGGCCCTGTTTCATCAGCAGGAAAAAAACCCGGCAGATTAAATTCAAAACCCGTCGGTGAAAATGATTGAAATTTCCCATTGAGTACTACACCAACGCCGGGATTAAAGGTATTTGCCGCTTGTTGATTGCTCTGCTGGCTAACCTGAATAGCCAGTGCGTCGGTTTTTTCATCGACTTCATCCGTCGTCTCTTCAATATCATTGAGCCTTTGCTCCAGCTCATCAAGTTTTTGCTGGTATTGCTTTTTTAATGTTTCAAGGTCTTTTTTGAGTTGCTTGACATCCTCTTGATTTGCAGCAAATGTTATTTGTGGTGTTATCAATGTTGATGACACCAAAATTATGGGCAACAATGCCCATATTTTTAATCGTTTTTTGTTCACAATGAATCTCCATAAATAAATACGTAGAATTTACTCAAAAGTAAATTCAGACAGTTAAAATATTTAATGAAGAAAGGCGGGGGGATCTCGAGAAGAAAAATAACGGTATAAAACTGCGACAAATTGTCGCACCTCTATAGAAATAATGAAATCTGTTACCGCTACATTAGATACTGTTTGAGGTGTGCTAATAGTAGCAGAGGATAAATTACTTTGTGCCAGACAGATGGGGCAGTTATTATCCAGTTCAAACGCATGTTGAGAACTATGGATAAGGGCAATTTGCGTAAGTGCGAACCAGACAAACACAAATAATAACAACCACTTACCTTTAAGGTTGAATAATGGGTCGATTGATTTTAGTTTTAAAGTAGGCCTCATAGCCCATCATATTAACATATTTTCACTCCTTTAAAAATATCTGCCATCTGCTCCCATCTGTCCAATAAAATTACTTCAGCTATACACTAAATTTTTTTTAAATTTTATCCTTGAAATTTTTGCTCAAGCCCACAGATAGTTTGTGTAAGCAATAAAGACAAACCAAGTGGAGGTGTATTATGAGCTTAATTCAATATCGTAAACCTTATTCTTTACTATCAGAATTGCAGACTGATTTAAGTCGTTTTTTTGGTCAGCCTGTAGGCAGTGAAACTTCAGCAGAGATGGCTACTGTTGCCGACTGGTCGCCTGCTGTAGATATTATCGAAGAAGAAGATAAATATGTTATCCATGCCGACGTTCCTGGCATGAAACCTGATGACATTGAAGTGACTATGGAAAAAGGGGTTTTAACTCTGAAAGGTACTCGTGAATCCGTTAACAAGGAAGAACAGGACAAGTATACTCGTGTTGAGCGTGTACACGGTACTTTCTTCAGACGGTTTACTATTCCTGATGCTACTGATACCAAAAACATTGAAGCCAAATTTAAAGATGGAGTCTTAACTATCACGATTCCTAAGGGTGAAGAGATTAAGCCCCGTAGAATTGAAATTCATTAATTGGAATATTTCGGAAAAAAAGGCGGTTTTTAATTAACCGCCTTTTTTCTGTTATGATATCTTAAATTTTTGCTCAGGTTGCATTTGGTTTTGAACACAAATCTTTTTGAAAAATGGTCATCATCGAATCTCTCTTCACGAAATAATCTAAAGAGTTTATTCTGGCTTAGAAATATTGCCATTATCGGTCAGTCCGGTATGATTGTACTGGTCATATTTCTATTTAAAATCCCACTGCCTGTTGTACCCATGTTCGTTATCATTCTGATAGAAGTCATTATGAACATTGGCACAGCCCTTCGATTAACCAAAGACTGGCCCATTACCGAACTTGAAATTTTTACACATTTATTTATCGATTCTTTATTCCTGGCATCACTGTTATATTTTAGTGGCGGCTCCAGCAATCCTTTTATTTATTTGCTGTTGATCCCCACAGCTCTGGCAACTATTTCCATATCACCGTTAAAAGTGCTGCTTCTGGCGTTAATTCAGATTATTTTTTACTCACTGTTAATGAAATACCGCTTCCCTTTAATCATACCTGAAGTTAGTCAGTTAGATAATTTTCATATCCACCTGATGGGGATGTGGATAAATTTTATTCTCAGTACACTATTAATCGCATCCTTTGGCCTTGCCATGTCTCGTCATATAAATGTTAGAGAAAAACGCTTACAAAATTTACGAGAAAAACAATTGCGCGAAGAACAGATTTTGTCTTTAGGCATTATTTCTGCCGGAGCTGCTCATGAACTTAGCACGCCTTTGTCCACAATGTCGTTAATTGCAGAAGATTTATTGTCACAGTGTCAATCACAGCCAGAATCTGAAGACTTAAAACTGCTTAATGAACAGATTACCCGTTGTAAACATATTATCCATGATTTGGGCGAAATCAGTGCACAGTTTGCCCTGGAGCAAATGCCCCGAAGACCACTGGGACAAATACTTGAACAGATTATTGATCGCTGGCAAATCACCCGCCCGGAAATTAACATTACCTTACAATGGCCCAAACACTGTTCAACCAACGAAGTTTCTCTAAATATCAGCTTTGATCAGGCTTTAACCAACCTGCTAAATAATGCTGCCGATGCCAGTGTAGAAAATGGTAGCCATCAAATAGATATTTCTTCTACCTGCGAAAATAACCATCTGGTTATTGATATCAGAGACTATGGCAAAGGGATCTCGGCAGAGCTTAAAGAAACTCTGGGTAGAACACTGATACAATCAGAAAAATCAGGCGGCCTTGGCTGGGGCTGGTTATTAACCAATGCCAGTATTGAACGTCTGGGTGGCCAGGTTCAGTTGTTAACAGCACCAGAGTGTGGGACTATAGTGAGAATTTCTATCAATGTGAAGCCGTAACTTCAAAATCAGGATAGTGGCGCCCTTGAGTAAAACCATGTCTGAATTAAAAACATCTAAAACAAATGCCAGCATAATGATCATTGATGATGATGAAACATTTGCCCGAATTCTTGGGCGATCACTACAAAGACGAAACTGGCAGGTGACTATTTTCAATCAGCCTCAAGAGGCCATCCATTTTTTACAAAAAAATTGCATTGATCATATCTTGCTGGATCTTAAACTGGAAAGTGACTCTGGCCTTCGCTGGATTAGCCAGATAAGAGCATTGTGCCCGGAAACTCACTTATTGCTACTCACCGGCTATGCCAGTATTGCAACTGCCGTTGAAGCGGTTAAATTAGGTGCTGATAATTATCTGTCAAAACCCATTGATGTCGCTCAGATAGAGAAAGCCTTATCCAGCAAAGGCCCCAATCCGGATACACCTATTAATGACAACCCCATGTCGGTCAATCGTCTGGAATGGGAGCATATTCAACGTGTGCTAAATGAAAATAATGGCAATATTTCTGCCACTGCCAGAAGTCTGAATATGCACCGTCGAACCTTACAACGAAAATTAGCCAAAAAACCCGCTCAACGGTAGGAGATAACAATGTCTGAACATTATATTGAACTCAACTGGCAACGATCATCTGAAGATTTCACCTACGAAACCTATAATCGTAACCACCTGATTCAGTTTCCGGGAGGGCAATTTATCAAAGCTTCGTCTGCCCCCGCCTATTTTGGTGACAGTGAATTAGTCAACCCGGAAGAATCTCTGTTAGCTGCAGTTTCCAGTTGCCATATGCTGACAGTATTAGCTATCGCTGCAAAAAAGAAACTGGTTATCAACCACTACCAGGATCGTCCAGTTGCCACATTAGCCCCCAATGCCGAAGGTCGAATGATGGTAGATACCATCACACTCAAGCCGAAGATATCCTTTGAGGTAGAGGTAAATGAGCAAACCGTTGAGAAACTTCACGAAAGTGCTCATAAACACTGTTTTATAGCTAATTCTTTATTAAGTGAGCAGATCATTAGCCCTGTTTTTGAATAATCGAAAATGCAACTTTACACAGATGGGGTATTCTTATTAAATACAGGCTGAGCAGAAAATCAGGTCCTGTATTTTCTGCATACATCACCCCTGGTAAGAGCGAATTTATTCACGATGAACTTGCAAGTAAAATCCAGGGCTTCCCGAAAACCCCATCCATCGCGGCTGAAGCCGCTCCTACATTGGGAATAGAATCTATATAAATAACTATGTTCTGATTCAGCTTTCATTCAGTTTACTTCCCATAAACTCCTTATTAACATCTAAAGAGGAGTGTTATTATGAAGAAACTATCCAGCTATCTATTATTGGCAGCGCTGATTGCCCTGCCGGTTTTTGCCTCACAAGCCGATGCTTCTGAGCGATATCGTCATCAAAAAAGCCATTCTCAGACTGGTGTAAGAAAACATCATTCAAGCCATCGTCAGTCTATGCAACGACGTCATGTCAACAGAAATTATCGACATGAATATAGAGGTCGGCATTACAGATATTCACGTCAAAACAGACGTCATTATCCTGCAACAATAACCTATTATGAAAACTACGAACCGGTATATTACCAACGTGAATATTATCCACCAGGGACTGTATACCGCAGCAGACACGGCTATTACCCCAACACCTACTACCCGAGAGTGGGTGGCGAAATTATTATTGGTGGTCATTTAGGTAGAAATACCGCCGAAGTGCTGGCAACCGGGTTAATTATCGGCACACTACTGGATGATTGAAATCCACTAATTCCCTTTTTACGCCAGGGGGCGTATCGGCGGCCTTAGAGACAACACAAGTCACATCCCTTTCTAAGTGCCGCCATTTTTAGTACCGATTGTATACCCGTTCTACTTGAAGATGCATGATTTCAGCAAGAGAAAAAGCGTGCATCTTCAATAATTACGGGCATATACCCAACTGCTCTTCATTCATGTTTTTACTAAGAAAAGTAGATATTAACTCTGGAATCATTGATAATCATAGTCTTAAGGATTGATTCAGGAGATTAAAAATGTCTAAAAAAATAATGGTGATTAGCGCAATAGTTGTCCTTCTTGCAGGTGGCTATTGGTTGACCCAGAAACCATCAATAGAAATTAGTAGTTCTGGCCATGGGAATTCAACGCTACTCGCCCGCGTTCCTGCAGATACTGCATGGTTTTTGGGTGGGTTAAAAAATATGCCACTTATTAATCCCTACGATAAAGACTCCACTCAAATTATAAAAACTTACACCAAAGATTCATTTTCACAGCTTGAAACCTCGGCTATCGGATTTAAAAGCCCAGCATTTTCAATGCTGATGTCGCTCTATTTGCAGGCTCTGGATGAGATTTATACTGATACCAAAAAAGAAATGAATGCTTTCGCCTTCTACTCATTAGGTATTTATCCTGTGGTAGCCTGGCAATCAACTGCACCGAATGAATTTCTTGCTCAACTGGATTCCATTGAAAAAGAAAATAATATTACCGCAACCCGGTTTTCATTAGGCAAAGCCAACTACAGAGAATATGAGATTTCAAAGGATCTTCCCATAAAATTATATATCACGGTCAATGATAATATCGTTTCTTTAGGTACTACCAGTAAAAATGAAAAAATTCTCAAGTTGCTTGCTGGCACTGAGTTACCCGAACGCAGTTTATCCGATAGTGATAAACTCTCAAACATCATTACCAGGCATAAATTATTACCATATGCTCTATTTTACTTTGATGCCAATCTGGCCATGCAAAATGCCGCAAGCTCAGATGATAATTTATTAAAACAATCTATTGCAGAGGTGAGTAATTCCAAAGTTCTTGACAATATAATCAAAGATGCCTGTTTTGCTGACATTGCCAGCATCATCAGTCGTTGGCCAAAAATGGTTTTCGGTTATCGAAAACTTGACTATGCTAACAACCCGATAAACATGGAAGGCGCTCTAATTTTTGAAAATACGGATGCACAGTTTCTCTCTTCTTTAAAGTCTGTCTCCGGTTTAATCCCTGAGTATTCTTTCAAACAGGATATTCTATCTTTCGGGCTCGGCATTAATGTTGATAATCTGGCCTCATTTATTTCTGATTTCCGTCAGAGTGTTATTAATGAAAACTATCAGTGTAAAGGTCTGGTTGAAATTCAAAGTGCTTTCAAACAATTCAACCCTGCTATGATAGCCATGAGCACACAGATGCTATCGGGTGTTAAAGGCGTTGCTATGAATCTGACCAAACTGGATGCCATTGCGGCCAGTAAAGGTGACATCAGTGCGACTGAAGGTATGCTGACAATCCTATCGAGTAATCCGAAAAATCTGCTGTTAGCTGCAGGAAATTTTTATCCACCTTTAGCTCAAATGACCCTCAATCCCGATGGCTCCAGCCAACCCTTATCTTTACCCAATGGCGTCGCTGCAAGCGTCAGTATGTCAGATAATGCACTGGTTTTATTGTTGGGTAATTCGGCAGAAAGTAAACAGCGTATTACTGCTATCCATAAAGGGGAAGGGCTTTCTCCAGCGTTATTTGAAGTTGGGTTAAATTTTTCTAGCTATTTAAAAATTTTAAAACCATTAATGGATAAATTTTCACCTCAATCCCTGAATAAGGACATGGAACAACTAGAGAATATGAAACAGATGTTTACTATTTTGGAGAAACTAAATATGAGATTTTCTTATATGTTAACAGTTGAATCCAAAGGAATTGTTCTATCTTTTAAGATAAAAATGGATAATAACCATAATAATTAATAAAACCTGCTGTGTTACCTGACTTTAGCAGTACAGGTAACACAAACAGTTGAACCTTATCCTTATATTATCAACTAAAAATACGAGCTAGCTCTAAAAATTGATAATTAATGATTCTTAAAATAAGCCTCTAAATCATCAGCACCACCAATATGCTTACCACCGATAAAAATCTGTGGTGTACTGGTTCGTCCGGCTACGGCCTGTAAGGTTTTTGAAGTGATTTTATCGCTAATTTCAATTTCTTCAAAGGGCATACCTTTAGATTCCAGCAATTTTTTTGCTCTGGCGCAATGCGGGCAATTGGCCTTTCCGAATACGGTAACAAATTCCGGGGTTTTGGCTTCTGGATTGATATAGTGCAACATGGTATCAGCGTCAGAGACTTCAAATGCATCACCTTTACCTTCTGGTTCGATAAACATTTTCTCTACAATGCCATCATTCACCAACATGGAATAACGCCATGAACGTTTGCCAAAACCGATGTCTGATTTATCCACAAGCATTCCCATACCTTCAGTGAAAGCTCCGGTACCATCTGGTAACATGGTTATGTTCTCTGAATGCTGATCACCAGCCCAGGCATTCATTACAAAGGTATCATTAACCGATACACAAACGATTTCATCAATGCCGTTTTCTTTAAAAACAGGCGCTAATTCATTAAACCTGGGTAAATGGCTAGCCGAACAGGTAGGAGTAAAAGCACCGGGTAGTGAAAATACAATCACTTTCCGACCAGAAAAAACTTTCTCGGTATCTATCACACTCCAGCCATCTGCGGTCATAACCGGCACTTTCAGATAAGGAACTTTTGAACCTTCTTTATTTTCGAACATGGGTATTCTCCTGTAAATTAATTAACCCGTGTATTCTAACTCATTGTTAAAATAAATCTAATTGATTGTTTATATTTCATTGATAGATAAAAGCTATTATTTGCTGGCCGGTGATATATACCCATAATCATTCCACATCATCTAAAAATTAATCTCACCATCGGCTTGATTTCACCGCCTCTACCCCAACTAAAGTTATGTAATGATTAAAAGGGCATCGCTAATAGTTGCCGGTGTCTTTGAAGATAAGGAGAGCGTTATGGCTATACAGAAACATGGTTTTATTGTCGGACTTAATCGCATAAATGATGAATTTATCATTACCATGAAAGCGATTGGGACTTTGAAAGATGAAGATTACAAGATTATGGTACCGATTCTGGATGATCTGATTAAAGGCGTGAAGGATCCGAAAGTTAAGGTCTTTGTAGATGCGACTGATCTTGATGGCTGGGAGTTGAAGGCCGGGTGGGATGATTTTAAATTCGGCCTCAAACATGGGAATGAGTTTTCCAAAATAGCTTTTGTAGGTAATAAAAAATGGGAGGAATATGCGGCGAAAATAGGCTCCTGGTTTTTCCCTGGAGAAATTAAATATTTTGAAGCAGAACCTGAAGCCCTGTTCTGGTTAATTGAAGACTAACTTCCGGTCTTTTTGAGGGCTGTGGTAATGTCTCCCACAGTCTTCAGCCATGCAGCCAGGCCAACAGCTTTTGCCACTGGATCTGCTCTCTTTTCACCCGATGAGTTGGCAGATCCATGATACCCATTCCGCGTTCTGCTGCTTTGACATAATTTTGGGAATCTCCTAGCTGTGCCACAAAGGGGATCTGTAGATGATGCAGGAAAGCATCCAGCGTTCTCTGGCTAATAGTGGATCGCTTCACTCGATTGGCTACCATAGCTATTTTCCAACCCCCATTTAGTAAATCAGCTTTATTCAGTGACATTAAAAACCTCACCGATACTTTAATATCCAGTGATGAAGGCAGTACCGGAATAATCAGATATTGCATTTCTGTTGCTAACGCTGAGAGTTTGTCGATGGGCCATCCTGCAGGGGTATCAAACACTTCCCAGTCCGAACCAGTTAACGACTCATTCGTAGATAAAGTGATTGTCTGCTGGTGTTCCTTCCGCGTTTTCAGCCAGTCAGAAGATGATAACTGCGGGTCCAGGTCATGCAATGTTACCGTTTTTCCCTGTTGAGAGAGTGCCACAGCCAGATTTGTAGATAATGTCGTTTTTCCTGAACCACCTTTTGGATTAAAAACGACAACTGTAGGCATGGTAAGATCCCTGAGAGTGATTTGTTTTCATTAATAAGGTAAGTTGAAGGTTTTGCACAAAACCCTTATCCCTGTCTGGTATACACCCGTGATACCTTACACTAAAATTAGCCTAATATCTTCCGGGTTAATTGAATGATGTCAGTATTATTTTCTGTTTCGGCCAGCTGCTGTATTTTCTTTAATGATTCTAACAACAACTCAAGATCATTTAACATTTTTTTCTGATTTTCATTAAAGGCATTGTCAATCGCGGCATAGACAGCTGCAATCTGGTCTTTTTTGCTCTTTTTATGAAATGATTGATGATTCAGCACCGACAGGCAGGCTTTGGCAATGGTACTGTAGCGTTGATCTCTATTGGCTATCATTTTTATTACTAACCAGGAACTTATATCAACAGTTTAACATTACCCTGGCGTATACCCAAGTTTGGAGTGTCACCCTGTAGAACTTATTCGACACCTTTTTCCTGCAGAAATTTAGTATAGGCATGATCTGTTTTCATGATATGGTCAGTTAACCAGCGGTTTAAAAACTGCATCACTTCAATACCAATTTTATGCTCACCGGAATCCAGTTTTTGTTTCAGATCGTTGAGTGTACAAATTAATGCTTCGTGTTGCGCCTTATGTGCAGGAGACTCTTCATAACCATATTCATCAAATAGATCTTCCTCATATTTGAAATGAACATGGGTATAATCACTCAGACGCTGAAAAATTTCTTTCATGATCGCATCGGTCTCATTGCTTTCCATTGCTTCATTGAGATCATTGATTATTTTAATTAAAACCTTATGTTGTTCATCTATTGAAGATATTCCCACACTCAGGGAATCTGTCCATACAATTAATGACATAACTACTTCCTCCTTTACCTGATAATTTGATCAACTATTGAAGCCTACCATCAACGAAAATGCCAATGACAACCACAACATGAGTCATTTTTAACAGCTATTTGCCATAAAAACCTTGTTCCAGCTCAATAAATACCGATTTATACAATGTAGGCATTAATGTCCGAATATTGCCATTATATGTAAAATAATCCAATATAATCACCCTACTCTAACTTACATCATCATATTCATGCTATCTGACAAAATTTGTGAACAGGCCAGATTAAGTAAAGATCCCCGTTTTGATGGCCGTTTTTTTACAGGGGTTATTTCTACGGGGATCTATTGCCGCCCCATCTGCCCGGCTCCTCCACCAAAATCGGAAAATGTAGTGTATTTTCCACACGCCTCTGTTGCCCAACAGGCAGGGCTCAGGCCCTGTTTAAGATGCCACCCTGAATCAGCGCCCGGCTCATCACTCTGGCGTGGTAGTTCAGATAAGGTCGATCAGGCTTTGTGCTTAATTAATACCGGTTATCTGGCCGAAAACAGTCTGGAACAGCTTTCTCAGATACTTGGATGCAGTAGCCGACATCTGCGACGATTATTTATCCAACAACTGGGTGTTCCTCCCCACCAGATTGAAAATACTCGTCGTTTATTATTTGCCAAACAGTTACTAAATGATACCAGCCTTTCCATCTATGA